>JBKBKV010000001.1:0-2618 GCA_046294495.1 Dehalococcoidia bacterium
TTAGCAGGAGAGCCCCCCCGCATCCCCCATCTTGGGCAGGGAGCAGGTCAAGGGCGCGGTGCTCGTCCAGGAAGGTAACGGAGGTGCCCAGGAGGCGCTCCTTCAGGCGGGCCATCACCTCTATGCCGGTCAGGTCGCCCTTGTGGACGGTGCGGTCAAAACTCTGGCCGGCGAAGGGCTTCTGGGCGATGCGTCCGTCGGGGCGGCGGTCAAAGAAACACCCTATGCTTTCCAACTCGTGGATCCGTTTGGGGGCCTCGCTCACCAGCGCCCAGGCCAGTTCTTGGTCGTTTAGCCATGCCCCGCCTTTGAGGGTGTCCAGGAAGTGAGCCTCCAGGGAATCGGCGGGGTCAAGGACGGCGTTGAAGCCGCCCTGCACCATGCGAGTGCACCCGCTCTGACCCACCAAGCCTTTGGCGGCCACCACAATGCCCAGGCGGTGGTCCTTCTGCCAGGCGTGCAGGGCGGCGAAGAGGCCTGCCCCGCCCCCACCCAAGATCAGGATATCGGTGGTTAGGGTCTCCATTTACTCCCTTCCAACTTGAACAGGGCCTTCAGTTGATAGGCTATCATTTTTCTACGCAGGCGCTGGATGGCGTCGGTAGGGGCAAGGCCCTTGGGGCACACGGCAGTGCAGTCCAGCATGGTATGGCATCGCCAGAGGCCACCCTCATGGGCAATGTGCGCCAGGCGCTGGGCCTTATGGGTATCCCGGGGGTCGGCCACCAGCACATAGGCGCGGTTCAAGGCCGCTGGTCCCAGGAAGTCGGGGAACATGCCTACTACACGGCACGCCGACAGGCATAGGGCGCAGGTGATGCATTCGCGGTGTGCATCTATTGCCTCCCGGCTGGGGTCGTCCTGGCGGAGGAGGGCAGGCTCAACATGGCTAGGGTCGGGCACCAGGTAGGGAAGGATGCGCCGATAGCGCTCGAAGAAGGGGGCCATGTCCACCACTAGGTCGCGCACCACCGGCAGATGTGCCATAGGTTGCAGAGTAATAGTCGTGCCCAGCGTGTTGATATAGGTGCGGCAGGCCAGCCCCTCCCGACCGTTGATGCGCATCCCACAGGTGCCGCACATTCCCACTCGGCAGGCGCACCGAAAGGCGAGGGTGGGGTCGTGCTCGGCCTGAATGGCGAAGAGGGTGTCTAGGACAGTGGTGCGCTCCTGGTGTATTGGGATGGTGTAGGTTTGCCAGTGCCCACCGGTGCCTCCGGGGTTGGAGCGCCAAATTCGGACCGTTACCTGGGAGAGGTGGGTTGGCATGGGCGCTACTCCAGGAAAGCCCACAATGCCCGTAAGCCGTAGCCGAAGGCCACCAGTCCTACTGCCCATAAACTCCGCGTCATCCAGCGCTCTTTTCTGGCTAGGGGACGCCATTCTAGAAGAACACTTCGCATCCCGTTCAGCCCGTGGAAAAGGGCTAAACCAAGCAATGCCCCGTCCACCAGCATGAACAGAAGGGTCTGCAAGCGCAGGTGCACCAGATGGAATAGCACCAACTCCTCCTGCTGACCGCCGACAACCTTGCCGATATCGGCGAAATGGGTAATCCAAATGTGGACGCTTAGCAGGAAGATAAGGGCAAGAGCCGATAGACGCTGGAGAAGCCACTGCCAAAACCCGTGAGGACGCATGGATACCTCGTTCCCCTTCTACATAACTTACCCTCAGCGAAGGATAAGGGGCCACACTGCCCAGGTAGCCCCCGCCATCCCTACCAAGATGAGGGCTATGCCCACCCACGCCAGGCGCTCTTGCCAGCGGAGGGGAATTCCAGCCTCCAACAGCATCACCCGCAGGCCCATAACGCCGTGATAGAGCACCGCCAGGAGAAGGAGGAGGTCGGCTACCACGAAGGGAGGGCTTTGGAGCACCTTGAGAAGGCGGTCAAAGGTGTCAGGCCCGCGCAAGGCGGTGGAGATAACAGCGATATGGGCCAGCAGGTAAAACACCAGCGCCACCCCACTGATGCGCAGGCCCAGCCACGCCCACCACCCGATGCGCTGTTGAACCCACTTCCGGCGCAAAGTAGAGGGGGAATGGAGCATCATGTTGCTCTCTGCCGACGCCCGCGCTCCAGGAGGCGCTCCAGTTTGGCCTGGATGCGCCGACGGCGTGCCTCTGTTTCCTGGGGGTCTAGGGTGGCGGTGACGAGGCGCCCGCCTTCCATCTCAACAACAAGCCAGTCCCCAACTTGCACCCCGTTAGGAAGGTCGGTGAGAAGCACCACTACCTCCCGCTCCTCGTCGCCCACCAGAAGCACAGCCAGGGGGCCTTCAATGCGGTCTACGGCGGCCTTTTCTTTCACGGTTGGCGCTCCGTATGCACCTGAAGGGTCTGCCCATCGGTGCTAACCACAATGGTGCCATAGAGGTCGGTGCCATATACAGTTGCCCCGCGGCTTATGAGGTTCTGAAGCGGTTCCTGATGTGGATGGCCATAGGGGTTATCCCTGCCTGCCGAGTAAATGGCGATACGAGGGCGCACCTTCTCCACAAAGAAAGGCCAGGTAGAGGTCCGGGAGCCGTGGTGTCCTATCTTCAGGACATCTGCCCTCAGGTCTACTCCAGAGGCTACCATGCGCTCCTCGGCCAGGCGCTCAGCATCCCCCG
>JBKBKV010000001.1:2715-31517 GCA_046294495.1 Dehalococcoidia bacterium
CGTCAACAGGAAGGATACCCTACCGTAGGTTACCTTGACCACCACCGAGTTGTTGTTGCGGTCTGGGAAGCGTGGTTGTGAGGGGTTGAGCACCTCCACCGATACGCTCCCCAAAGGGATACGCTCCCCTTGTTGGGGGATGCGCACGGGTGCACCGGAGGCGTCCAGGGCGTCCAGAAAGTCCTCGTAGGTACGGGTGGTGTTGATGTCCCCGCTCACATACACCTCCCCAATAGGGAAGCGGCGGAGGGCCTCAATAAGTCCACCGATATGGTCGGCATCGGGGTTGGTGGCTATAAGCAAGTCAATGCGCTGAACGCCTGTGCGCAAAAGGTAGTCTGCGAAGCCGCCGCGTCGGGGCCCCCCGTCAACCACCATAACCTTTCCCTCTGGGGTGCGCACCAGGAGGCCGTCGCCCTGCCCCACATTCACCACATGCAGTTCCAAGGAGGAGGGAAGTGGGGTGGGCTGGGCCTGGGGCGTGCACCCCGCAACAAGGAGCAGAAGGAGAGCCAGCAGGCGTAAGAGGCGCATAGGGGGCTAGAAGAGCTCCTTCCGCGGGTCGTGCTCTTCCCCAAGGCGGCGAAAGATAGGGGGTTTCAAGCCTTGGTAGAGGTGTTCCAGGTTTTCGTTGATGTCCTTGTTGACCGCTTCAAAGAAACTGCTCCCGTGAGTGTCGCACTCTACCATGATTGGCCCCAGGTCTTTCACCTCCAGGAGCCACAGGGCTTCCGAGATGCCTAGTTCCTTCACCCAGTGCACTCCCACCACCCGCTGGACGGCGCGCCCGTAAATGGCTCCCAGGCCGTAACCTAGGGTGGATAGGTAGATGGCACCGTGTTTGCGGAATATCCTCTGGTAGACCTCCGTAGCCATGCCTGCCTTGCCCACCACGGCGCGCACCCCGAAGCGCGTTATGAAGGCATCCATATACTGGGCGTAGCGGAAGCCGGCCGTGGCCTGCAAAGAAGAGATGCGGAACTCCCCAGGCGCCACCTCTACCCCTGCAGGGGAGGACTGGAGGGTTACATTGCTGAAGGCTTTTAGGTCAAGGGGCGGGTCGTGCCCCTCTTTGAGGGTGTAGGTGTAGACGCCGTCCCGCGCCGTGTAGACAGGCCCTGTGAGGTATACCAGGTCGCCCACCCGCAGGGAATGCACCGCCTCTTGTGAGAGGGGGCTGGTGAGGTGCACCTCTCGCAGGCCAAGGGAGCGGGGGTCAAGCAGATGGGCCATATAGCCTCCCGGTTAGGCGATGCCCTCCCTACGGTAGTAGGGGGTGAACCACTGGGGGTCGTGGCGGTATTCTATGCGTCCGTCGGGGTAGAGGCGAGCCGTGGCACGGCGATAGGCGTGGCAGAACTGGGAGATACCCACAGGCGTCCCACCGGTGTGGGTGTAGGCGATCTCTATGTGCACATCCAGGACAGTAACATCGCCTCCTACCCCCATCACCCCGAAGCCGGTGCGGTTGCCCAGGCGGGTGAGTTCCTCCTCCAGGCTGGCCACCACCGGGTCGGGGTGGCGGTCGCCTTGCACCCGCAGGCAGGCGGCCTCTTTGGAGAGGCGCACCGCCTGGTCCTTGGTGCCCCCAATGCCAATGCCCACCGTAACTGGGGGACAGGACAGGCCGCGGCGGGCGAACTCAGCCAGGTTGTCCAGGAAGAAGCGCTTTATACCCTCTATACCGTCGCCTGGGAAGAGCATGCGATAGTCGGTGCCAAAGAGGCCCCCCTTGTGGACCGCGGTAATGTCTACCCACTCGGCGTCCGGCTCAAAGGAGTAGTCCACATTGGGAGCGAAGACACCCACATTGTTGCCAGGGTTTTTGCGGGTGAGGGGATGGACACGGTTGGCGCGCAGTTGTATATCGCGAGTAACATCGGCCAGGGCCTGGCGTAGGGCGCGCTCCAGGGCCACAAAGCCTCCCTCCAAGCGGGCTTCGTTGCCAATCTTGACATAATAACGGGGGAGGCCCGTGTCGGCGCACATAGGGCGGCCTTCGGCTACAGCCACTTGGTAGTTGTAGCAAATCTGGGCCAGGATGAACTTGGCCAGGGGCTTGCTCTCCTGCGCCAGGGCCTTCTGGTAAGCCAGCAGGCCATCTTGGGGGACGGCGATGGCGGCGCGTCGGTTCACTTCGTAGGCGGCGTGATGGAGGGCCTCCTGGGAGATGACGCCCGTGCTTAGGGGCATAGGTAGCCTCCCTACTGGCTTGGGCTAGGGGTGGAGCACCAGGCGGACGAAACGGCGCTTCCCTACCCGCAGGACGGTGCCGTGTTGCACGGCCAGACGAGGGGCGGTGGTCTTCACTCCCCCTACCTCCACAGAACCCTGGGCCAGCAGGCGTTTGGCCTGGCTCTTACTGGGGGCAAGGCCAAGGGCGAAGAGCAGGTCCACCGTGTCCACCTCCTGGTTGACAGCCGGGATGCGCTGGAGCCCCGCTTCCGTGAGGAAGACCCACATGCCGTTCTCCTGCCAAAAGGCGACGGTGGGGATGTCTTCGGGCACCTCTCGGCGTTGGAAGGCGGCTTCAAACCATGCCTGGGCCTCCTGGGCCGCATCCTCGCCCCAGAACTGGGCGACCACCTCGCGTCCCAGGCGCTTCTTCAGGAGCATAGGGTTGACCGTCCCACTCTCCAAGGCCCGACGCATCTCTTCCACCTCTTTGTCAGGCACATCGGTGAGCAGGTCAAAGTAGGGGATGATGAGGGTATCGGGGAGGGACATGATTTTGCCGAACTGCTCCCTGGGGGGCTCCTCCACGCCGATGTAGTTCCCCAGGCTTTTACTCATCTTCTGCACACCGTCGGTGCCCACCAGGAGAGGGACAAGGAAGCACTGCTGAGGGCGCTGACCCAGCATCCCCTGGAGTGCTCGTCCCACCAGCAGGTTGAACTTCTGGTCGGTGCCCCCGAACTCCACATCGGCTCGGATGGCCACAGAGTCGTAGGCCTGCAGAAGGGGGTAAAGCAGTTCGGTAAGGGCTATGGGGCGCCCCCCCTCCCAGCGTTTCCAGAAGTCCTCCCGCTGGAGCAGTTGGGCCACGGTGAAGCGGCTGGTCAGGCGAATTACATCGGCCAGGGTGAACTTGCCGAACCACTCGCTCTGCCATACCGTCTGGGTGCGGGCCTTATCCACCACCCGGAAGAACTGGCGCAGGTAGGAATCGGCGTTGCGCACCACCTCCTCGTGGGTAAGCATAGGGCGGGTGGTGGACTGGCCGCTGGGGTCGCCTATCTGAGCAGTCCAGTCCCCAACGATGAGGATAACCTGATGGCCCAGGTCTTGTAGTTGGCGCAGTTTGCGTAGGCCCACCACATGCCCCAGGTGGATATCGGGACGGGACGGGTCAAACCCCATCTTCAGGCGCAGGGGTTTGCCCTCCTGGAGGAGGGCGATGAACTCCTTTTCGTCTATGATTTCGGCAACAGCGCGCCTAGTTATGCGTTGGATAGTCTTCTCGTCCAGCATATCCCATCACACCCGGGAGGGGGTTGTCAGTATGGAGCGGGCCTCCTCTATATCCCTGCCCATCTGCTCCACCAGGGCTTGCACCGAGGGGAAGGCTCGCTCCTCACGCAGGCGGCGGATAAACTCCAGGCGCAAGCGCTGCCCATAGAGGTTTCCGTTGAAGCCCAGGATATAGGTCTCTATAGTGCGAGCGCTGTTACCGAAAGTGGGTCGAACGCCGATGGAGGTGGCGGAGGGCCAGCGTTTTCCCTCCAGGAGTGTCCAGGTGGCGTAGATGCCGTTAGCGGGGATGGCAAGCCCGGCATCTACCTCCAGGTTGGCAGTGGGGTAGCCCAACTGGCGCCCCCGCCCTATGCCGGGGCGCACCGTTCCCTCCAGAGCGGGGGGACGCCCCAGCAATCGTGTAGCCTCCTCCACGCGGCCCTCCAGGATCGCCTGGCGGATGGCCGAACTGCTGACAACGGTGCCATCCAAAAGGAAAGGAGGCACAACGGCAACGGCGAAGCCTATTTTCTCTCCCAGTTCTCGCACCACCTGGAGGGTGCCCTGGCGGTGATAACCTAAGGCGAAGTCCTCCCCTGCTACCAGGAGGCGCATACCCAGACGGGCTACCAGGGCGAGTAAGAACTCCTCTGCGGGGACACGCGCCAAATCCGCGTCAAAGGTGAGGGGAATGACGGCGTCCATGCCTTGCTGCTGGATAAGGCGGATACGCTCCTCGGTTGTGGTGATGAGGGGGAAGGGGCGGTCTGGGTAGAGGAGGAGGCGGGGATGATTGCGGAAGGTAACGGCCACAGTCTTTAGCGCCTGGCGCTGGGCCTCGGCGCAGAGCACGGCGAAGAGGTGTTGGTGTCCCAGATGCACGCCGTCAAAAACGCCAATAGTTACCGCCGAGGGGCCAGCCACAGCGTTGGAGGTCAGTTCATCCAGCCAGTGCATACTACCCCACAAAGGGCGTCTTTTATGCCCCTCTGTAGGGATGCTAGCACCTGAAGGGGAAGGGCGTCAAGAAGAAGGGGGGCGCCCCAGCCGATGCCGGGGCACCCCCATTATAGACCTCTAGTGTGGCGCCAGCCACACATCCTCCTGGCGCTGGGACTGGCCCCAGTAGAAGGTGGAGGCGAGTTGGTGAAGGGGGCGGAGCGGCCCTGGGGGTGGGGTAGGTGGGGCGGCAGTGGGCGTGGGAGCGGCTGCCGGTCTACACGCTAGAATCGCCAGTAAGATAAGCGCCATAAAAACGACGAAACCGGCAAACAAACGCCCTCTGTTCCCCCTTTTTCCCTCCCTCCACGGCGGGTGTTTGAGGCGATAGGGGACCGCCTATTGTTTGTCTCCCTTATATACTACCGCCTGTCCACTTTGGCAATGGGATAAGCGTGGTAGCATGGCATAAGAACAGAGGAGGTGCCAGCGGTGCGGGCCATTGACTTACGAAGCGATACGGTAACACTTCCTACCCCGGAGATGCGGAAGGCGATGGCCGAGGCTGAAGTGGGAGACGATGTGTGGGGCGAAGACCCCACGGTGAACCGTCTGGAGGCTTTAGCGGCCGAGCGCATGGGCAAGGAGGCCGCCCTCTTTACCGCCAGCGGCACCATGAGTAATCTGCTGGCGGCGCTAACCTGGTGTAAACGGGGGGACGAAATCATCCTAGGCGACAAGTCACACATGTTCCTGAACGAAGTTGGAGGGGCATCGGCCCTGGGGGGGATAGCCTATCACCCTATCCCTAACGATCAGGATGGGCGTATGTCTCCCCAGGATGTGGAGGCGGCCATCCGTGCAGAGAACATCCACTTCCCGCGCACCGCGCTGGTGTGTCTGGAGAATACCCACAACCGCTGTAGCGGTGCGGTGCTGACCGCTAAGGACATGCAAGCGGTGGCGCAAGTAGCCCACCGAAGGGGCATCCCTGTGCACCTGGATGGCGCTCGTCTGTTCAACGCCGCCGTCTACTTGGGGTTGCCCGCCAGCGCCCTCACACAAGATGTAGACTCGGTGTGCTTCTGTCTCTCCAAGGGGTTGGCGTGCCCTGTTGGCTCCCTATTGTGTGGAAGTAAGGAGTTCATACGAGAGGCGCGCCGTTGGCGGAAGGCAGTAGGTGGGGGGATGCGCCAGGCTGGTATCCTGGCAGCCGCTGGCCTGGTAGCCCTGGAGAGCATGGTTGACCGCCTGGCTGAAGACCACCACAACGCACGGGAGTTGGCTAAAGGTCTAGCGGGCATACCAGGCATACGCCTGGACCCGGAACGGGTGCAGACTAACATCGTCATATTCCAGTGGACGGCTGGGCGGGTGCAGGAGTTTCTGGCTCGTCTGGCCCAGAGGGGGGTTCTGGCCTCTTATGTGGGGGGAGAGCAGGTGCGTATGGTTACTCACTATGGCATTACTGCCAGGGATGTGGCCCGGGCGGTTAGTATCGTGGGGGAAGTAGCCGAGGGGCTGGTCAAGGCTCAGGTGTAGGTTCGTCTTGCGTGGGAAAGGCACAGCAGAACATCTACCTGCTTTTTGCCTTCGCCACCCCAATTCCCCCTTGCCCGTCAGTTCAACGGCTAACTATCGGGAGGAGCGTCTTCTCGCCTTCCCATTTCCCTCTGCTTCCCCCACCACTCCCTAAGGCGCTGGGCAGCCTCTCGCTCGGCACCCTCTTCTGAAGGCTCATAGTAGCGGTGCCCCTTCAGGGCGGGGGGCAGGAAGTCCTGCTCCACGAAATGTCCCGGATAGTCGTGGGCGTAGCGGTAGTCCTGGCCGTAGCCCAAGCCCTTCATGAGCGGGGTTACAGGGTTGCGCAGATGAAGTGGAACAGGCTCCTGGCGGGTGTGCTGGACATCCTGGCGGGCCTTCAGAAGGGCCTTATAGGCCGAGTTGGACTTGGGGGCGGTGGCCAGGTATATGGTAGCCTCAGCAAGAGGGATGGCCCCTTCCGGTAGGCCCACAAAGTGCACCGCTTGCTGACACGCCACGGCGATACACAGGGCGTGGGGGTCGGCGAGGCCGATGTCTTCGGCGGCCAGAATAACAAGCCGGCGGGCAATAAAGAGGGGGTCCTCGCCTGCCTCTAACATGCGCGCCAGCCAGTATACCGCCGCATCGGGGTCTGAGCCACGCACTGACTTGATGAAGGCGGAGGTGGTGTCGTAGTGCTGGTCGCCAGCACGGTCATACTGGAGGGCGCGCCGTTGCAGTGCCTCCTCAATTAGGGGGAGGGTGATGGTGCGGCGCCCGTCCGGCCCGAGGGGTGCTGCTGTAGCGGCCAGTTCTACGGCGTTCAGCGCCACCCGTGCATCCCCACTGGCCAATGCCAGCAAAAGGTCCCAGGCGTCCTCGGCCAAGGTAATCCGTAGCGCCCCCAAGCCCCGTTGTTCATCGGCCAGGGCACGCTGGACGATGGTTTTCACCTGCTCATCGGTAAGGGGTTTGAGGGTAAACACACGACAGCGCGATAGGAGCGGGGCGATAACCTCAAAGGAGGGGTTCTCGGTGGTGGCCCCGATAAGGGTAACCGTGCCGTTCTCCACATAGGGAAGGATAGCGTCCTGTTGAGCCTTGTTGAAGCGATGGATTTCGTCAATGAACAGGATGGTGCGCTTTCCATACAGGCCGCGCCGCTCCTGGGCCTCTTCCACGATACGGCGCAGGTCGGCCACGCCGGCCGATACTGCCGAGATGGGTTCAAAGTGGGATTTGGTGAGGCGAGCGATAAGGTAGGCCAGGGTCGTCTTGCCTGAGCCTGGGGGCCCCCACAGGATCATGGACGGGATGTTGTCCTGCTCTATGGCCTTGCGAAGGAGCCGGCCGTGGCCGACCAGGTGCTCTTGCCCCAAGAACTCGTCCAGGGTGCGCGGGCGCATGCGTGCGGCCAGGGGCGCTTCCCGTTCTTGGGCACGCTGGCGCGCCGTTTCAAACAGGTCTGCCACCTCCCACCCCTTTCACACGGCCTACGGCCGTGCCAAGCACGCCTCCCCTCACACCTCCAGGGCTACAGCCAAATGTTCCTCGGCGTCCAGGTTTCCCTCGGCGGTTCCCAGGAGCCAGGGATTGGCCTCCAGGCGTGTGCCTCCGCAGGCGGGGCAAGCCGGCTCGCCCCGGTCGGCGCGGAACCAGGGGAAAATATGTCCGCAGGAAAGGCAGCGGAAACGCTCCACCATGCCTCTAGCCAGGCTTTCCTTTTTAGTGTATCATAGCGCCGATGGGCAAGGCAGCCCAAGGGCTGTCTCTTTTTAGGGGGGAGGATTGGCCAGCCTCCCAACGATGGTGGAGATTGTGGCCGCCGTGGCGGCCGCTTTCCTCTTTGGCGGTGTGGCCCGGCGATTGGGGCAACCCCCGGTGCTAGGCTATATTCTGGGGGGCGTTGCGGTTGGCCCTTACGCCAGCGGCCTTATCAAAGACACCAACCAGGTTACCCTTCTGGCCCAGTTGGGCGTTGCCTTCCTGATGTTCCAGGCGGGCACGGAACTCTCCTTATCTCACCTGCGCAGGCTGAGCCGTTTTCCGCTACTGGGGCCTTTTCTGCAACTGGCTCTCACGGTCCCCTTGGTGGCCCTGGCGTCTGTTGCTGGCCTGCCGTGGGGGCAGGCTGCCTATCTGGGCCTTATCCTCTCCTTTTCCAGCACCACAATGGTGGCCAAACTGCTGGCCCAACGGGGCGAGGCAGATACCCTTCACGGGCGTTTGGCCATGCCTTACACCCTGGTGCAGGACTTGCCCATCCCCTTGGGGCTGGCCTTAGTCTCGGCACTGGCACCGGGCCAAGGGGGAGGGGCAACAACAGGGCTTGTGCTGGCTCTGGGGAAGGCTACGGCCTTCGTGGTGGTGGCCTATGCCCTGGGCATCCAGGTTGCGCCTCCTCTGATGCGTAGAGTTGCCCAGTGGGGCCGAGAGTTGCTCCTGTTAGCCGCAGTGGCCCTTGCCCTGGGCATGGCCTATCTGACCAACCTGTTGGGTGTGTCCATGGCCCTGGGGGCCTTTGTGGCGGGGCTTCTGCTGGCCGAAACCGATGTGAGCCGCCGGGTGCTGAAGGAGGTATCCCCCGTCTCGGACATCTTCGTAACCTTTTTCTTTCTGTCGGTAGGTATGCTCCTGGACATTCCCTTTGTGCTCCACAATCTGGTGGGCGTGGGAATGGTGGTGGGCCTCGTGGTGGTGGTAAGGACGGTGCTCATTATGGCGGTGGCGCTCGCCTTTGGCTTCCGAGGACGCACCGTCGTGCTTATGGCCCTCCTGATGGCCCAAATGGGGGAGGAAGCCTTCCTGCTGGCCCAGGGGGCCCTGTCGGTGGGGTTCCTGTCCATGAGCACCTACTCCCTGGTGTTGGCTGGGGCGGTGCTCTCTATTGTGGTGAACCCTGCAATAGTGTCGGCTGGCGATCCCCTGACCCGTTTTCTCCGACGCCTTCCAGTGATGGGGGGCCTTTTCCGTGAGCCTCGGCGCGCCTTCCTGGGACAGGCGCACCGTAGAGAGATGGCGGGGCACACTATTATCTGCGGGTATGGGCAAATGGGGGAGGAAACAGCCCAGGCCCTGGAGAGGCGGGGTTTCCCCTTTGTGGTGATAGACCTTGATAGGGAGCGTCTACGCCCCCTGCGCGAACAGGGTGTCCCGTGTATCCTTGGGGATGCAGCCGACCCGGAGGTGCTGGAGCAAGCGGGGCTGGCGCGGGCCTCGGCGGTGGCGGTTACTTTCCCCGACAGCCGTAGCGTGGAGCGGGTGGTGCGCTCGGTGCGGGGTCTGCGTCGCGGAGTGGAGATTATCGCCCGTGCCAGCGGGACAGAGGAGCAGGCGATAGAGACCCTTCGGGAGGCGGGCGCTAGCGAGGTCATTCACCCCAGTTTTGAAGCGAGCCTGGGCTTTGTGCGGGGGGTGCTCAGAGCAGTGGGGGTTCCCCCCAGGGAGGTAGAGCGCTTCCTTATCGTGCGCCGGGTCAATTTCTATGGATAGGTTATGCCCATCGCAGGAGCATATCCCCTATAGCCTCGGGCACGGTAAGAGGCGCTTCGTGGCCTGCCTCTATCTCTACCACTTCTGCCTCCAGGCGCTGGGCCGCCTGGCGCTGATATTCAGCAGGGAAGAGACGGTCGTGGGCCAAAAGCATATAAGTTACGGGAGAAGGGGGCTTGAGGGCCTCTGAGGGCAAGGGCTGCAGGAAGGGTGCTAAGGGCAATGGGGTGAGGCGTTTGAGGAGAAGCACAGCGGCGGTGGGGTAGTCCATATCCGATGCCAGAACCTTCAGCACAAACTCCCGGTGCAGACGCATGTAGCCTTTTGGCGCTGGGAGCAGACGCTGCCCCCGGAGGGCTAGGCGCGCAGCCGGTGGGAGCGCCTGGAGTGGTGCCTGCCCCGCTTCGGGCACTACACCAGCCAGGAGCACAAGGCGAGTAGGGGAATCCTTCAAATGCTGAGCAACCAGAAGGGCGATGGACGCGGTGAGGCCGTGGGCGACCACTATGGGCTTGCGCAGGCCCTTCTCAGCGGCCGCCTCGGCTACTGTCCGGGCGCACCCTTCGGCTGTGAGAGTCTGGGGCGGGTCGGCGCAGAAGCGGCCCCCATGTCCGGGTAGGTCAGGCAGGGCTACTCGCCACGCCGCGAAAAGGGGGTGGCGCAGGGGTTCGCGCCTGCGCCGGGCGTGCTCCAGGTAGCCCCAGATCCTTTCCCACTCCCACTTGCCGTGCCCTGCCTCGTGGATGAGGAGGAAGTCTGCCATAGGTGATTCACCTCGCTCTGTCATGCCCCCAGCGCCATGTGGATGGCGCGCAGGAGGGCCTCCTCTTCTTCTGGGAGAACAGTGCGTGGGTCCAGGACAACCCGCTCCCCCTGGATACGGGCGATCACGGGAGGCCTCTGCTGGCGCAGGCGTCTGGCCAGTTCCTTGGCTCCCCCGGGAACGCGATCGGAAGCAATGGAGACCAGCCAGGTGGGAAGGGTCTCTCCGGGGAGGCTTCCACCGCCGATGGTGGACTCGCCCTTCTCAACCCGAGCACATGGGCCAATGGACGCTTGCCAGGCGAGAGCCTTCTGCTCCAGCGTAGCCAGGGGCCGGGCGATCATCTGCCAGATGGGGATCTTTGCTAATGCCTCGCCCTTTAGGTAGTGGAGCAGGGTGGCTGACAGGCCTGCCAGGCTAACTTTGTCTATGCGCACTGCGCGAGCAAGGGGATGGCGAGCCAGCAGGCGCACCCATTGTTTCTTGCCTACAACGATACCCGCCTGGGGCCCCCCCAGCAGTTTGTCCCCCGAGAGGAAGGCCAGGTCTGCCCCGGTGCGGATGCTCTCTTGGGGCGTGGGTTCGTGGGCAAGGCCGAAGGCCGTTGTTTCCAGCAGGCAGCCGCTCCCCAAGTCGTGGAGCACAGGGATACCCCTGGCACGTCCCAGGGCAACCAGGTCCTCCAAGGGGGGCTCGTGGGTAAATCCCAGGATGCGGAAGTTGGAACGGTGCACGCGCAAGAGCGCACCAGTGTTGGGGGTTATAGCGTTTTCATAGTCAGAGATATAAGTGCGGTTGGTGGTGCCCACCTCCACCAGGGTGGCCCCAGACTGGCGCAGGACATCGGGGATGCGGAAGCCTCCCCCGATTTCCACCGCTTCACCTCTAGAGACGATGACCTCCTTGCCCCGTGCCAGGGCAGATAGCCCCAGAAGGACTGCGCTAGCGTTGTTGTTGACAACCAGGGCATCTTCGGCGCCGGTGAGGGCACATAGCAGGTAGCGCACATGCTCCTGTCGGCTCCCTCGTTCCCCCTCCTCTACATCCATCTCCAAATCGGTGTAGCCTTGGGCGGCTTCCTGCATAGCCTGGATAGCCTCCTGGGAGAGGGGGGCACGCCCCAGGTTGGTATGCAGGATAACGCCTGTGGCGTTGATAAGGGGCCGAGGCCCGCCTCGCCAGCGGTGAGTGGCCAGGTGGGCTGTTCTAAGGGCAAGGGCATCCAGGGTAGGGATGGGCTGGCCCCGGGAGGCGTCTCGTCGGGCCTCCTCCACCACCTGGCGGGCAAGGTCTACCACTGCCTCCCGTAGATAGTGAGATAGCAGGCCCTGCACCTGGGGATGGCCCAGGAGGCGGTCAACACTGGGGAGGGTGCGCAGGGTTTCACTCACGGCGGGTAGAGGTGCCTTGGCGCTGGGCCTGCCCCGCCGATAGGGTGGAGCGGTACAACTGCTCCATATCCCTGCGGAGGTCCGCTTGTCGGCGCGCCAGGTAGAACAGGTAGCCGAAGAAGAGGAGCCACACGATGGCGAAGGCTACAAAGAGATAGCCAAGGAAACTCTCCCCTGGGGCTTGCTGGGCAAGCCCTCCCGTGGCCACGGCGCCCGGGGGCGCGAGAAGAAGGGGAAGGTCAGGGCCGGGGTGCTTGCTGAATGCCACCATAGCGCATCCTTTCCAGAGCCTCTTCCATACGGCGAAGGCGGTAGCGGAAGGCCAACAAATAGGCGAAGAGCAGAGTGAAGGCCACCAGGGATACCACCAGGGTTACCACCATAGGCCCCTCCAGCGCCCCTGGCTGGGCCTGGGGGCCGATGACCTGCCCAGGGTGCAGGTCGCGCCACCACTGCACAGAAAGGTAAACAATGGGCACATTTAGGAAGCCGATGATGCCCAGCACCGCGGCGAAGCGCGCCCCCTGGGGGCCTTTGGGGGCATACGCCCGCAGAAGCAGGTAGCCCAAATAGATAAGCCACAGGATAAGGGATGTGGTCAGGCGAGGCGACCAGGTCCACCAGACACCCCAGACCGGGCGTGCCCAGATGGAGCCGGTAATTAGCATCAGTGCACCCAGGACAACCCCGATTTCGGCGCTGGTGTAGGCCAGGCTATCCCATCGCTCGCTTCCCCTCCACAGGTAGGCTATGCTGGCTATGAACACCACCCCAAAAGCCAGGAAAGCCACCCACGCCAGGGGCACATGGAAATAGAAAACCCGCTGCACCACACCCAGGTTTACATCGGTGGGCACCCACAGGAAGATAAGGGCTAGGCTGGCCAGCATACTTGCCCCTGCCATGGCCAGCAGGGCCTGCTCTCCCCAGGGCATTGCCCAGGTTTGGGGTGTGTTTCCTTTGTGCTCCACACAGCCCTCCACCGGGGGGTCTACTCCCCCAGGATAAAGTCGAACAGCGCTCCGCCCACCACCAGGAACAGGGTATCAAAGGCTATGATAAGAGAAATCCAGCGGGCGGTGGCTTCTCCTTCACCTTTAAGGATAGCACTGGTGGTGGCCAGCCCTGCGATAATCACAGGCAAGGCGATTGGGAAGAAGAGAACAGGCAGGAGCACCTCCCGTGCCCTTGTGTGCACCGACACGGCCGAGAACACTACCCCCACGGCGCAGAAGCCGAGGGTGGACAGAAAGGTGGCTAGCCACAGGCGGGGCAGAAGGAAAGGCAAGCCGAAGAGGGCTGAAAAGACAGGGAGCAGGACGGCTTCCACACCCAACAGGAAAAGGAGACTGGCCAGCAGTTTCCCCGAGTAGATGATGGAGCGCGGCACAGGGCAGGAGAGGAGGCCTTCCAGCCCTCCCTGCTCCCGCTCAAGGGCGAAGAGGCGGATGAACCCAAGGGTGCCGAGAAAGGTAAGGGTAGACCAGAGAACCCCTGGCGCTAGTATGGGCACCAGGGCAGGGCGAGGCTCAAAGGCGAAGGTGAAGAGCACGACTAAAGAGACCACAAAGACGAGAAGGGGAAGCACCAGTTCCCGGCTCCGCACTTCCAGGAGCAGGTCTTTCCACACCAGGCCCCACAGGGCGATAAGCACAGTCCTCACACCTCGTTTCCCTGCCCCACCACTAGGCGTTGGTAGGCCGTCAAGAAGGCGGGGGCGTTGGCCTGGGGGTGCTTTTCGGTCAGAGCCAGGCGCCCCTTCAGCAGGGCTACGGCGCTGTGGGCTAGGGCCAGACCCCAGGAAACCTGGTGGGTGGTGATAAGGGTAGCGCCCCCGCCGGCGCAGTGCTCCCTCACCACCTGCTCCAGGGTTGACAAAGCGGCGGCATCCAGGCCGGCCTCCGGCTCGTCCAGGAGGAGCACCCGAGGTTGGTGGAGGAGAGCCCGGGCAAGGGCGGCCCTCTTCTGCAAGCCGTGGGAGAGGGTGCGCAGACGATGGTGGAGGCGATCCTCCAGCCCCAGGCGATGCACCAGAATACCAATTCGTTCTGAAGCGTGGGAGACGCCAAACATGCGGGCGAAGAAAAGGAGGTTCTCCCAGATGGTCAGGTCGGCATAGAGGAGGGGGGCGTGGGTCAGGAGGCCCACCGTTCGGCGCACCTCAAGGGCGTGGGTGTGGAGAGGGAAACCTGCCACGGCCCCCCATCCCCCTGTAGGGCGGGCCAACCCGCTCAGCACTCGCACCAGGGTGGTTTTGCCCGAACCGTTTGGGCCAAAGACCACAAGGGTCTGCCCCCAGTCCAGGGAAAGGTCAATCCCGTCCAGGGCCAAGTGGGGGCCGTAGGCGCGGCAGAGACCCCTGGTTTGTATCGCCGTCATAATGGGGAGCCTCCTATGGGTTATCCTACCCCGTTCCCTCACGTTGGACAACGCCTTCTAGGCGCACTAGTATGCTAGGATAGAAGAGGGGTGTTCAAGAAAGGGAAAGATGCCGGAGAAGGTCTTCATCGGGGTTGCCTGGCCCTATGCCAACGGCCCACTTCATCTGGGACACATCGCTGGGTGTTACCTCCCCGCCGATATTTTCGCACGCTACCACCGCCTAAAGGGCAACCGGGTGCTTATGGTCTCCGGCTCGGACCAGCACGGCACACCAATTACCATCCGAGCCGAACAGGAGGGCATTTCACCTCAGGAGGTGGTGGATAAGTATCACGCCCAGTTCGTCCGCAACTGGGAGCAACTGGGCATCTCCTTTGACCTCTACACCACCACAGGGACAGCGAATCATCGTCAGGTGGTGCACGATGTCTTCCTGACCTTGTTGCGCCAGGGTGCCATCTACCTTGATACTCAACTCCAACCCTACTGCCAAACTGACCGGCGGTTCCTGCCTGACCGCTATGTGGAGGGCGTTTGCCCCGCCTGCGGGTATGAGCGGGCACGGGGCGACCAGTGTGAGCGGTGTGGCAAGCCCCTGAACCCTCAAGACCTTATCGGTATTCGGTGTCGTCTCTGTGGGCAGGCACCTGAGATAAGAGAGACCCGCCATTATTTCCTGCGTCTCTCGGCTTTCCGGGAGCGCTTGCTGGCGTGGGTGCGCACGAAGGAGGGGATTTGGCGTCCCAATGTGTATAACTTCACCCTGCGCTTCCTGGAGGGGGGGCTCCAGGACAGGGCCATCACCCGCGACCTTGAGTGGGGCGTCCCTGTCCCTGTAGACGACCCCGATTTCCAGGGTAAGCGCATCTATGTGTGGTTTGAGGCGGTCATCGGCTACCTGTCGGCGGCAAAGGAGTGGGCACAGCGGCGGGGGGAACCGGAGGCTTGGAGGGGGTTCTGGCAAGACCCTGCGTGCCGCCATTACTACTTCATTGGCAAGGACAACATTCCCTTCCATACGGTTATCTGGCCGGCCATGCTAATGGGGTATGGGGGATGGACCCCGGAGGGAGGGGGCGCCTATAACCTTCCCTATGATGTGCCGGCCAACGAGTTCCTGAACCTGGAGCGTCAGAAGTTCTCCACCTCCCAGAACTGGGCGGTGTGGGTGCCAGACTACTTGGAGTGCTATCCCCCGGACCCTTTGCGCTACTGTTTAGCGGCCAATATGCCAGAGACAGCGGACGCCGACTTCTCCTGGCGGGAGTTTGTGCGCCGCAACAACGATGAACTGGTGGCTACCTACGGCAACCTGGTGCACCGGGTCCTAAGCCTTACGGTGCGCCACTTTGAAGGGCGGGTGCCTCGCCCCAGTGCCTTTAGCCCAAGCGACCTGGCTCTCCAGCAGAACGCCCGGGCCACGCTTGAGCGGGTAGGCCTATCTCTGGGCTTGTGCCGTTTCCGGGAGGCGTTGGGGCACGCGATGGCCCTGGCGCAGGAGGCCAATCGGTATATAGACCAGACCGCCCCCTGGCGATTAGTGCGGGAGGAGCCGCAGGCGGCTGCTTCGGTGTTGTGGACGGCCCTTCTGGTGGTGTCGGCCTTGAAGACCTGTTTTGCACCTTTTCTGCCTTTCTCTGCCCAGCGCCTGCACACAATGCTGGGCTTTCGGGGGCGTGTGGAGGATGGGGGGTGGCAGGTGCAGGAGCCAGCGCCCGGTAGCCTCCTGGGGGTGCCGGAGCCCTTGTTTGCGAAACTGGAGGAGAAAGTTGCCGAGGAGGAGGTGCAACGCCTCCTGGCCCGGCGGCGCTCTCCCTAAAGGGTAGGTGGCCTTTGGTTACTTTGCCCTTCTATCGTCCCATCCTCAAGAAACTGGAAGAGGTGCAGGAGCGCCTGCGCACCCTGGCCCAGGAGGTGGGGGACCCCCGCCTATCCCCCCTCTTTGCTCACCCCCTGCAGGTGCCTGGGAAAAAGGTGCGCCCTACCATTACCCTCCTGGCGGGGAGCCTGGCCCCGTATGGGCAAGACAAGGTGAGCCTCATGGCCACTGCTGTGGAACTCTTGCACATTGCCACCTTGGTGCACGACGACACAGTAGACAACGCGGCCGTGCGCCGAGGGCAAGCAACCCTCTCTAAGCTCTATGGGCCCCAGGTGGCTGTGCTGGTAGGTGATTACCTGTTTGCCAAGTCGGCGGTGCTGGTGTGCGAAACCGGGCACCTGGGGGTGGTGCGCCGCTTCGCCGAGACCATCATGGACCTGGCCACCGGGGAACTAGAGGAACACCTTTCGGTGGGCAACTGGCGTCAGACACGGGAGCAGTATTTCCGTCGCATATACCGGAAGACGGCGTCCCTCTTCCGCACTGCCGCCGAGTCGGGGGCAGTGCTGTGCAACGCCCCGGAGGTGTGGGTGAATGCTATGCGTGAATACGGGTATGCCCTGGGCATGGCCTTCCAGATTGTAGATGACATCCTGGATGTGGATGGTGTCGGGGAGGAGGTGGGCAAGCCGGTTGGGAACGACCTAAAAGAGGGCGTCCTGACTCTCCCCGCCATCCTCTTGCTTGAACGCTACCCGGAGGACAACCCCATCTCCGCGTTCCTACAGGGGGAGGAGCCAGAGGCGAATCTCCCCCGTATTCTGGATATGCTCCGAAGCAGCGGTGTGCTCAATGATGCCCTCAAAGTAGCGCGAGGGTTCTTGCACCAGGCGCAAGCGGCTCTAACCCCTCTGCCTGAAGGCGAGAGCAAGGAGTGTCTGTTGGCCCTGGCCGAGTATGTGGTGGGTAGGCGCAAATAGGAGGTGAGGATGCGCTACCGCTTTCGGCGCTTCTGGTTTGGCTTCCCCTTTGGGCCTTTCGGGTTTGGCCTTTACTTCGGGGCGCGCCGTGGGTTTGGGCCCTACCGCCGAGAAGACTACCGGCGCTGGCTGGAGGAGTATCGGAGGGACCTCCAGGGCTACCGGCAGAGCCTGCAAGAGGAAGTGCAAGAGGTGGAAGCGGAGTTGAAAGAGGTGGAGGAGGAGTTGTCCCGCCTGGGGAGGGAGGGTCAGTAGCCTTATACCCCAGAGTTTGCCCCCACCCCCTTGACAACCTTGGAACTTTTGTTCTATCCTTTTGCCAAAGCAAGGATAGAACAAGTGTTCGCCAACCCTCCGGGGGTGCCAGAGGGGAGACGCCCCCGGAGGGTAGGCAAGGGGGCAAAGATGGGCGGCATTCCTAACCCCGTGAGGGGGCAGGCGTGTCAACTGGGCTTGCCGGGCGTGGTGCTCCGGCCCGCAACAAGGGTCGCCCGTCCACGGGCGCTTGGCGTTGGGCAGGAGGTGGTCTACCTGGGGAGGGTGCCCGGTGGCCCTCCCAAAGGTGCATGGGGACATGTCCAGCGTGTTACTGCGTGGGGGGTTTGGGTGCGTTTCTGCGATTTCGGCTCTTGGCTTGTCCCGCCTTATTTCCTGGGGGTTCCCCTGGATTCCCTTGTGTCCCCTAATGATGGCGCTACCTAGGCTCCCATGAGCACAGGGGTGCGCTACCAGGAGGTGCGGTGCCGCACCGCCCTAAACCGTGTAGAGGGGATGGGCTTCCGCTGGTCTCTAAACCCCTATCGGGGATGCTCCCACTCCTGCCACTACTGCTTCGCCCGACGCTACCACGCTTTCCTGGATCTCTCGGCGGGCGACGACTTTTCTGGTATCGTTTTCGTGAAGGTGAACATCCCCCAGGTGTTGCGCTGGGAGGTATGGAGCCCCACCTGGCGCAGGGAGCATATAACCATCGGCACCGCCACCGACCCCTACCAGCCTATAGAAGGGAAGTATCGCCTCACCCGCTCCTGTCTGGAGGTGTTGTGCCAGGTGGCCAACCCCCTTAGCGTGGTAACGAAAGGGACTATGGTGGTGCGAGACGCGGATGTGCTGGCCGACCTGTCTCGCCGGGCGACCTGCAGCGTGTGCTTCAGCGTGCCCACTTTGGATGCCGAGGTGTGGCGGAAGATGGAGCCGGGGACTCCTCCGCCCTGGAAACGCCTCCAGGCCATGGAGCGTCTGGCACAGGCTGGGGTGCGTGTGGGGGTGCTGGTGGCTCCCATCGTCCCCGGCCTAACCGACTCCTTGCCCCACCTCGCCCGGGTAGTGCGTGCGGCAGCTGAGCGTGGGGCGTATTTCCTGGGGGCAGCCCTGCTCCACCTGCGCCATGGAGTGAGGGAGCATTTCCTGGCCTGGCTGGAGCAAGAATTCCCCCACCTACGTCCCATTTACCACCGCCTCTACACAGGGGCCTATGTTCCCTGGCGTTTCCAGGCCGCTGTGCTTGCCCAGGTGGAGGGCCTCAAACAGCGCTACGGGTTGGTGGAGCAGGAGGGGCATCCCTCCGCCCCAAGGCAGTTGGCCCTGGCCCTTTAGCCCCCTTCCTAGTGGAAGGGAGGATAAGGGTCTCTAGGCCGGCCTTTTGGGGGCTAAGGCGTGCAGAGCCTCCCGCACCCTCTCACGGCTGGAGCCGTGTGCGAAGGCTAGGACGGGGATGGTTGCCCCAACCTGGGAGTAGGCTTCCAGTCGCTCCCTACATTGGGAGGGTGTGCCAGACAAAGCCATATCGTCCAGCATAGCATCGGTAACAAGGCGAGCGGCTTTCTCCCGGTCCCGTTGTTGCCACGCCTGGCGAATGGCCTCGGCCTCCTCCACATACCCGTAGCGGCGCACTAGGTTGTTATAGTAAATCCCCATCCCCCCGATGTAATAGGCCACATGGGCGCGGGCCAGCGCTCGTGCCTCTGCCCCATCGGGGGAGACGGCGGTGATGATGTATGGGGCCACCTCCACATCCTTCAGGGAGCGCCCCCTGGCCTTCGCCCCTTCTTCCAAGGGGTGCAGATAGACCTCCCGGAAGCGGGAGCGAGAGGGTAGGAAGGGGATGCATCCGTCGGCCAGTTCCCCGGTGAGGCGCAGGTTTTGGGGGCCCATGGCTGCCACAAAAATGGGCAGGTTGGCACGGCGAGGGGTAAAGGCCAGGCGGAAGTTCTGCAGGCGGAAGAAGCGCCCCTGATAGTTTACTCGCTCCCCACTCAGGGCGATGCGGATGATTTCAATGTATTCACGGGTGCGTTGAAGGGGGTGCTGGAAAGGGGTGCCGTGCCATTGTTCAATGACGATCTTTCCGCTGGCTCCCAGCCCCAGGATGAAGCGCCCGCCCGAAACCTCGTCCAGCGTTGCCGCACCCATAGCCATCAGGGCAGGGGACCGGCTGAATATGTTGACTATGCCCGAGGCCAGGTGGATGCGGCTGGTGCCCAGCGCCAGAGCCGTAAGGCAGGTGAAAATCTCCCTTCCCCAGGCCTCGCCCAGCCACACAGAGTGGTAACCCAGGCCTTCAGCCTCTCGCACCAAATCCAGCACCGCTGTCAGGTCGCCATCTTCCTGCCTGGGGGTAATGCCGATACGTTCCATAGCAGTCTCCCGTTTATGAAGGGTTTGGCGTGGCTTTCTGGTGTTCTCCCACCCGTTGCACTACCACAATAGCCTCCCGCCGGATGGACAGTAGCACCTTCTTACCGGGCGTCAGGTCAAGGGGGAGGTAACTGTAATGGGGGAAGCGGACCTCTACCTCTGCCGCGTTTTCTAGGAGCACCCGCAGGGTGTGCACCTGTGGCCCGAGGCGTCGTTCAAGGATATGCCCTGTAACCATATTGTGGCGCACTGCAGAGGTCAGAGGACGGTCGGGGTAGAGGACTTTTATCTCTTCTGGGCGGAGGTAAGCCGTTATCTCGTGTCCTATGGGGATGGCCTGGGGGACAGTCTCCAGGAGCAGGCCATTCCAGTCCAGCACCACCGCCTCGGCGGTAGCGGCGACTACCTGAGCGGTGAATAGGTTCCCGAGGCCCAGGGCTTGGGCGACTTCGGCGCTGGAGGGGCGTTGGAAGACCTCCTCTACCGGCCCCACCTGTGCCACCTGCCCCTGGTGCATAACAGCGAGGCGATGCCCAACGGCGAAGGCGTCTTGCAGGTCGTGGGTTACCAGGAGCACCACGAGGCCTA
The DNA here is from genome assembly GCA_046294495.1 of Dehalococcoidia bacterium. Classification (GTDB taxonomy): domain Bacteria; phylum Chloroflexota; class Dehalococcoidia; order Lucifugimonadales; family HRBIN23; genus HRBIN23. The sequence goes on from JBKBKV010000001.1 coordinate 22,687, forward strand.
GGTCTTTCTGCAATGCAGCCAGTTCCTGCCGAAGGCGCTCCCGCACGGGGATGTCCAGCGCGGAGAAAGGCTCATCCAGAAGGAGCACCTGGGGTTGGGCAGCCAGGGCGCGGGCAATGGCGATGCGCTGTTGTTGTCCTCCAGACAACTCCCACGGGTAGCGGTGGGCCAGGTGCTCCAGGTGCATGCGCTCCAGCAGGGCCAGGGCCTGCCGGCGTGCACCTCGCCCACGGATGGGGTAAGCCACATTCTCCAGGGCGGTCATGTGTGGGAAAAGGGCGTAGTTCTGGAACACATATCCGATGCGTCGGTGGCGGGCAGGCACCCATATCGCTGGGCCGGGCCTACCGCGTCGGAACAGGAGGCGACCGTTCAGGGTGATTTCGCCAGCGTCCGGAAGGGAGAGGCCGGCTATTGCGTGGAGGGTTTGGGTCTTCCCCACGCCCGAGGGGCCAAAGAGGACGAGCACCTCGGGCCCCACCTGGAAGCGGACCTGCAAGGTGAACTCTCCCAGGCGCCTCTCTATATCTACCGAAAGGTAGGGGGGCATAGCGGCGGCTCCTTCGTCACTCCTGTCTCTGCACAGGGCGCTGTGCCTCTATCCGACGCACCCACCACAGGCCCAAAAGAGAGAGCAGGGTAAGGAGTGCCACCATCTGGTTGGCGGCGGCGTAGTTCCTGGCCTGAACTGCGTCATAGATGGCAAGGGGGAGGGTCTGGGTGCGCCCTGGGATACTTCCTGCCACCATAAGGGTGGCGCCAAACTCCCCAAGGGCTCGTGCTGCCCCCAGAAGCAGGCCAGCCAGTATGCCCCTGCGGGCAAGGGGCAGTGTAATGCGCCGCAGCACCTCCCACTCGGTGGAGCCTAAGGTGCGAGCGGCCTGTTCCAGTGTGGGGTCTACACTGGCTATGGCAGCGCGGGCCGCTTGCACCATAAGGGGCATACCCACCACTGCCGAGGCCAGGGCCGCGGCCCACCAGGTGAATAGGATGTCTATGCCCAGCCATTCTTTTAGTGGGCTTCCTCGCCCCAAGGCGAGAAGCAGATAGTAGCCCACCACGCTGGGAGGGAGCACCAGGGGAAGGGTAACCAACAGTTCCACCAGGGTGCGCCCTGGGAAGCGCACCCGCGCCAGGAGCAGGGCCAGCCCGACACCGGCCACAAGGATGATGGCCGTAGCCAATGCCGTAACACGCAGAGAAAGAAGAAGCGCATCCCAGATCATACCGTCTCCCGCTCCTATCATACCCTAAGGTGGGCTAGCGCCAGAACTCTATCTTGCGGAAGGCCTCGGCGTAGGGCACTTCGGCTTGTTGTCCATTGGCCCTGGCCCACTCCGTGACCCGCTCGGCAACTCGGTTGAAGTCGCTGAACTGGCTCTTGTGGCAAGCCAGGGCCTTCAGTTTTACCTCCAGCGTGTCGGTGATGTCGCTGAACACATCTGCCTCGTCAGGCCCCCAGAAGAGAATGGCCCCCACTTTGTGAGTCTCCAGCCCCTCTTGCAGGTGCTCTGGGTAGTAGAGGTGGTCTCGGCAATAGGGGAAGCAGGCGTCCATAGCCACCAGGCCAGCCGTTCGGTGGTCCCGGTGGGAGAAGCGTCGTCTAGGGAAAGGCTCGGAGGTGAGCAGAACATCGGGTTTCACCCGCCGAATTTCTCGCACTACTTTCCCCCGAAGGTCTTTGGTGTCTTCTAGGCCCCCATCGGGATAGCGAAGAAACACTACCTCCCGCACGCCCAGCACACGGGCAGCCTCTATTTGCTCATCCTCGCGGATGGCGGCCAGCCGTTCGGGGGTAAGGGTGCGGTCGCTGGTGCCGCTGTTCCCGCTGGTGCATAGGACATACACAATATACGCGCCCTCTCGCGCCCACCGGGCTATGGTGCCGGCGCATCCGAACTCGGCATCGTCCGGGTGGGCGAAAACGACCAATGCCCGCTCAGGTGTAGGTATGGTATCAACCATAGGCTTTTCCCTCTCTCGGGAAGCCCCCGGGTGGGGCTCCATTTCAGGAATGATAGGCGTTACCATCGGGCCTTCGTAGCACGCCTTCCTGTCATGCTACACTACAAGGGGGTGCCTTGCGAAGGCATGTCCTCCGAGGGGGATGGAGCCTATGACCTCTACCGAAGCCTTGACCGAACGCCTAGTGGAGTATGCCCTCTCTGTGCGTTGGGAAAGGGTTCCTGCACCGGCTCAGGAGCGTGTGAAGCAACTATTTCTGGACTTCTTAGGGGTAGCGTGTGGAGGGCGCGGGCTTGGCGATTCCACATCGGCGGTGTTGAAGGGGGGACGCGCCCTTGCTAAAGGGGCACGGGGTGTGTGCTCGGTGGTGGGCGAGCGGCGCCTTTACCCATCCCCTATCGCTGCTTTTTTGAATGGAACATTTGCCCATAGCCTGGATTTTGACGATACCCATCGGGAGTCCATTATCCACCCTGGCACGCCAGTGTTTGCTGCTTTGCTGGCCCTGGCCGAGGTGCACCATACCTCTGGTAAGGTCTTTCTGCAGGCGGCGGTTGCGGGGTATGAAGTTACTTGCCGCATTGGGAATGCGCACGGGGAGGCGGTGCACCGTCGGGGCTTTCATCCCACGGCCACTACAGGCATCTTTGGCAGTGTGGCCGCGGGAGCGCACCTGCTGGGTCTTTCCCCCGAGACTACCCTAGACGCTTTGGGTCTTGCGGGTAGTATGGCGAGTGGCTCCCTGCAGTTCCTTATAACAGGGGGGTGGAACAAGAGGGTGCATGTGGGCCTGGCCGCCCATAACGCCCTCTATGCCCTGGCTATGGCCCAGAGTGGGGTAAAGGGCGCCCGCCAGCCCTTGGAGGGCGCCAATGGATACCTGCGTTCCTACGCTGAGGGGCCTGTGGAGCCGATGCGTGCCCTGACAGGTATGGGTGATGGCGAATGGCAGGTTCTTCGAACGGCTGTGAAACCCTATCCATCCTGTCGTTACAACCACGCTGTTATTGACGGCATCTTATACTTGACCCGGCGTTACGAGATTGACGCCAGGGAAGTAGCCTGTATAGAGGTGGCCTTGCCCCCTATTGGCCACGCTGTGGTTGCCGACCCTGCCCAGGGCAAGCGGCGCCCTCACACCACGGTGGACGGACAGTTTAGCGTCTACTTTGCGTCTGCGGCTGCCCTAATGGATAAGGGTTTCACTTGGGCCAGTTACCGGCTTCTCCAACATCCCCAGGTAACGGCTCTCATGGACAGGACGACTGCGGTGGCCGATGCGTCTATAGCAGGTATGGGGGCACGGGTGGCGCTCGTAGGGCACTCGGGCCAAAGGTGGGAGGTGGTGGTTCCCTACCCGTTGGGCGAGCCCGAAAACCCACTCCCCTGGGAGGGCCTTGCCCAGAAGTTCCGGGGTCTCGCTCAAACCGTTTTATCCCCCGACCAGGTGCAGGCTATTTTGCAACGCGTCCCAGTCCTGGAAAAGGAAGGGGATATGGCCTCTTTCACCACCCTTTTGCGTAGGCGGTAAAAGATGCTTCTCGCAGGTTATCGTATCCTTGACCTTACCGACCAGTGGGGGGCGCTTGCTGGGCGGATGCTGGCCGACCTGGGGGCACAGGTTATCGCCGTGGAACCCCCTGGGGGAAGCCCCGCTCGTCGCCAGCCTCCCTTTTGGAAGGACGATGTTCGCCACAGCCTCTTTTGGGAAGCCTACGGCGGTGGCAAGAAGAGCATTTGCCTAGACCTCTCCCATCCCGATGGGCAGGAGGTGTTCCGACTTCTGGTGGCGGTGAGCGATGCTGTTTTGGAGACCTATCCCCCCGGGGAATTGGCTAAGTGGGGTTTAGGGTGGAATGACCTGCGGCGTGTCAATCCTACCCTTGTTCTTACTTCTATCACCCCCTTCGGCCAGGACGGCCCCTATGCCCACTGGAAAGCCACCGACCTCACCATCCAGGCTATGGGGGGTCTAGCGTATGTAACGGGGGATGCCGACCGCCCGCCCCTACGCATCTCTTTTCCCCAGGCGTGGGTGCTGGCAGGCATCAGCGGCGCCTTGGGGACGGTGCTGGCCCTCTTCCACCGCACCCGCACTGGGCAGGGCCAACGGGTAGACCTCTCCGCCCAGCACGCTGTGGCACGCACTATGGACCGCCTCATCCCCTTTGTAGACTTGCTAGGCGAGGTTCTAGGACGCCACGGTCATTGGGGTAGGCCTGGGGGCGGGCCTCTCCGCCCCTCCTTGTGGCCCTGTAAGGATGGGTGGGTGTGTTTTCTGATGGTGGGGGGTGGTGTGGGCACCAAGCATATGCAGGGCGTTATAGCCTGGATGGAAGAGGAGGGCTTTGACCCCGGCCCTCTTAGGGAGATGGGGGAGGTGGACTTCGGCTTCAGCCGGGCCGACCTGATCCCTGTGGTAGCGGATGTGGTGGGGCGGTTCCTAGCCACCAAGCGCAAGGCCGAAATCTGGGAGGAGGCCCAACGCCGGCGGCTCCTTATCGCCCCTGTTGCTACCCCTGGGGAGGCGGCCCAGGTGGCCCTGGGTATTGCCCCGGACTTCTTTCGCGCCGAGGCGGGGCCGGATGGAGCAGTGCGCTCCACAGTGGGGCCTTTCGTTCCCCTGGAGAGCGGCAATCCTCGCCGCGCCCCGGCCCTTGGTGAGCACCAACAGGAGGTGCTGAGAGACCTGCTGGGGTTCTCCCATGCTGAAATGGGTCTTCTGCGTGAGGTGGGGGCTTTGGGGTAAGGTTCGCCCTGAAACCAGTTGAGGAGCGAGACGGTTATGCGTCACCACAGCCGCCCTGATCCCCTGAAAAACCCTTGCGACACCCTCCCTCTCTCTGGAGTGCGGATTGTGGACTTTACATGGGTAGCGGCTGGGCCTGCCACCACCCGCTACTTTGCCGACTTTGGTGCAACAGTCCTTCGCATTGAGACGAGTGTGTATCCCGATCCCTGGCGCAACTCGGCCCCCTTTGCGGGCAATACGCCGGGGCCGAACCGCTCCGGTGCCTTTGCTCTAGTGAATGCCGGGAAACATAGCATCACCCTGAACATGCGCACAACGGAGGGGATAGCCCTGGCCCGTCGGCTGATCCTGGAGTGGGCCGATGCGGTGGTGGAGAACTTCACGGCTGGGGTGATGGAGCGCTGGGGCCTGGGCTATAGTGCCCTGGCCCAGGAGCGCCCTGACCTTATCATGCTCTCTATGTCCACATTTGGGCGTGGTAACCCCCTGGAGAGCCTGCCCGGCTTTGGGCCGCTGATTACCGCTCTGGTGGGCATAACCAACCTTGCAGGATGGCCCGATAGGACCCCGGTGCCCCCCGGCCCCTCTGCTACCTATACCGATTTCATTGTCCCCCGCCAGGCGGCCGCAGCCCTCATCGCCGCGCTGGACTACCGGGAGCGCACAGGGAGGGGTGTTTACATCCCTCTTTCCCAGTTCCTGGCGTCACTACACCTGCTGGCCCCTCTGCTCCTGGACGCTCTGGAGAACGGCCGTCAGGCCCAACGCCAGGGTAACCGAGATACGGGGTGCGCGCCCCACGGGTGTTTCCCTTGCGCTGACGGGGAGTGGCTGGCCATCGCGGTGGAGAATGATACCCAGTGGAGGGCGTTGCGCCAGGTTATAGGGTGCCCGGGGTGGGCCGAAGACCCAAGCCTAGACACCCTCCTGGGACGGAAGTCCCACGAGGATGCCCTGGAAGCGCATCTTGCCCAATGGACGCAACAGCACCCTAGTGAGACCCTTTTGAACCGCCTCCAGGATGCAGGCGTGCCGGCGGGGGTGTGCCGCTCGGCAAGGGGCCTGCTCCAAGACCACCAGATGGCCCACAGGAGGGCCTATCCTGTCCTGGAGCACCCGGAAATAGGCACCCACCGGGTGGATGCCCCAGAAATGCTCCTCACCTTGACCCCGGGGGAACCTGTGCGGACGGCCCCCCTTCTGGGGGCCGATACCCTTGTGGTGGTGCGAGAGGTGCTGGGCCTTTCCGACGAGGAGGTGGCCGCCCTTCAGGACAAAGGGGTTTTTCGGTAGTCATTGTGGACAAATTCGCCTCAAAAATCCGCGATAAAGCGGTAAATGGAGCGTATATCCACGCCAACCATCGTGTATGGTTGTATTAGGGCGGGATAATGGATGAACACACCACTTTTCTCCCTTGACAGTGGGCTTGCTCTTTTCTATTATTATAGTTTGCGACGATGCCTTTCATAGTTACCCCCAGCCCTAGCCTCTCTATCACCATTGCAGTTTGCCCTGCGTAGGTGAGTGGCGCGCCAAGCAAGGAGTGAGAGCATGGCCTTTTCCAGCCGAGGCTTTTCCGTTCGTTCTTTTGCTCGCATCCAGCCCCCTTTGGAGGCGCCAGACCTCCTGGCGATCCAGAGGGAGTCTTACCAGTGGTTCCTGCGTGAAGGCATTCGCGAGGTCTTGGAGGAGTTTAGCCCCGTGGAGGACTTCACGGGCACCCGTTACGCCCTCTACTTTGACGACTATACGGTGGGGGAACCTACCTATACGGAGGCCCAGTGCCTGGAGGAAGGGCACACCTACCAGGCGCCCTTGACTATCTTGGTGCGTCTGGTGCACAAGGAGAAGGGCGAGGAACTCTCCCAACCCGTAAAGTTTGGGGAGATCCCTCTTATGACCCCCCGGGGCACATTTATTATCAACGGAGCGGAGCGGGTGGTGGTTTCCCAACTGGTCCGCTCGCCTGGGGCCTATTTCAACCTGGAACTTGACCCCATCACAGGGCGCCAACTGGGTGTGGGCAAGGTTATCCCCGCCCGGGGGGCTTGGCTGGAGTTTGAAACGACCCCTCGGGATATGCTCATTGCCCGTATAGACCGCAAGCGGAAGGTGCCCGTTACCACTCTCCTGCGGGCGATAGGCTATGTGGACGACGATGAGATCCGCTCCCTCTTTGCTGCGGTGGATACCGCCCCTGACCACCGCTACATCCAGTCCACCTTGGAGAAAGACCCCTTGCTCCTTGAGGTGTTGAAGGATGTGGAGCCCCAGGAGCCTCCAAAGCCGGACTCGCGATACCCCGAAAGGGTAAGGGATTATGAGAGAAAAAGGGCCGAATACGAGCGGAAAAGGGACGATTTTGTCAAAACCCTGCGCTCCATGTGGGAGAAGACTTGGCCAGAGCAGGACGAGAACGGCCGACCCCAACGCCCTTACCGCGAGGACCTGGCACGCGCTCTGGCCGCTGCGCGGTTGACCTTCTACAGTCGGGTGCGTCCGGGGGAGCCTCCCAACCTGGAGAACGCCAACGCCGTGCTAGATGCCCTCTTCTTCAACCCTCGGCGCTATGACCTGGGTCTGGCAGGGCGCTACAAACTGAACCGCATACTAGAGAAGCCCTTGCTCCCGGAAGGGAGGTATCGCACCCTCACCCGCGAAGACATCGTAGCCGCCGTGAAGTGTCTTATCCAGGTGAACACAGGGGCCTACCCAGAGGATGACATTGACGACCTGGCCAACCGGCGGGTGCGCACAGTGGGTGAGGCGGTGCAAAGCGCTCTGCGCGTGGGCTTTCTGCGCCTGGAGCGGATGATAAAAGAGCGCATGAGCACCCAGGAGGAGAAAGAGGGAGCCAGCCCCCAGGCCTTCGTGAACTACCGCCCCGTGTATGCCGTGATTCGGGAGTTTTTCGGTGGCTCCCAACTGGCTCAGTTTATGGACCAGACTAACCCCCTGGCCGAACTCACCCACAAGCGCCGCCTTTCCGCCCTGGGGCCAGGGGGCCTCTCCCGGGAGCGGGCGGGCTTTGAAGTGCGGGATGTGCACCACTCCCACTACGGGCGCATCTGCCCTATTGAAACCCCCGAAGGCCCCAATGTGGGCCTCCTCGTTTCCCTGGCCACCTATGCTCGCCTTAACCCATACGGTTTCATAGAGACGCCGTATCGCAAGGTGCATAGGGAGATGGCCAGCGACGACCCGGACCTGGTAGGGCGCACCCTGCGCCAGGGGGTGCGCGATGCCGGCGGCCAGTTGGTGGCCTCGCCCGGGCAGGTGGTTACTTCTGCGGTGTTCAAGCGCCTGGCCTCCCTCCCTAAACAGGCCATCGCTGTGCGCCCCTTTGTAACCAACCTCCCAGAGGACATCCACTACCTCACCGCCGATAAGGAGCGGGAATACATCATCGCCCAGCCCAATGTGCCTGTAGATAGCAAAGGGCAACTCCTGGTAGATAAGGTGGATGTGAGGAAGGGTGCTCAGGTTACCCTGGAGTCTGTGGAGCGGGTGGACTATATGGATGTATCCCCTATGCAGGTCTTCTCGGTTTCGGCATCCCTGATCCCCTTCCTGGAACACGATGATGCAAACCGCGCACTGATGGGTTCCAACATGCAACGCCAGGCCGTTCCTCTCCTGGCTCCTGAGGCGCCCCTGGTGGGGACGGGGATGGAGGGACGCGTCGCCCAGGACTCTGGCCAGGTGGTGATAGCCCAGGCCGATGGGGTTGTTACCTTTGTGGATAGCACCCAGGTGCAGGTAACTCGCCCTGACGGAAGGGTAGACCATTATCCGCTGGAGAAGTTCCGGCGCACCAACCAGAGCACCTGCTTCAACCAGCGCCCTATTGTGCAAACGGGCCAGAAGGTGAAGAAGGGCGACCCACTGGCCGATTCCTCCTCCACCGACCAGGGCAACCTGGCCCTGGGCCATAATGTGCTTGTGGCTTTCATGTCCTGGGAAGGCTACAACTATGAGGATGCTGTTATAGTCTCCGAAGCCCTGGTGCGCCAAGATAAGTTCACTTCGGTGCATATTGAAGAATTCGAGTGCGAGGCGCGCCAGACGAAGCAGGGCGCTGAGGAGATTACTGCGGACATCCCCCAGGTCA
>JBKBKV010000001.1:31615-35426 GCA_046294495.1 Dehalococcoidia bacterium
AGTGAGGAGGCCAGGGCCAACCTGGACGAGAACGGGGTGGTGCGCGTTGGAGCTGAGGTCGGCCCTGGCGATATCCTGGTAGGCAGGGTTACCCCCAAGGGCGAACAGGAGCCGACGGGCGAGGAGAGGCTCCTGCGCGCTATCTTCGGGGAGAAGGCCCGGGATGTGAAAGATACCTCCCTGCGCCTACGCCACGGCGAATGGGGGAAGGTTATTCACACCCTCGTCTTGGAGAAGGATAAGAAACACGCACTCCCACCTGGCGTTCAGAAGGCCGTGAAGGTGTGGGTGGCACAGGTGCGCAAACTCTCTGTGGGCGACAAGATGGCAGGGCGCCATGGCAATAAGGGCGTTATCTCCAAGGTTGCCCCTATAGAGGACATGCCTTTCCTGGATGATGGCACCCCCGTGGAGCTCATCCTCAATCCTATTGGCGTGCCCTCTCGTATGAACCTGGGCCAGGTGATGGAGACTCACCTGGGCTGGGTAGCCGCCAATCTGGGTTTCCGGGCCATCAGCCCAGTATTTGACGGCGCCCGGGATATAGATATAGAAGATTTGTTGGCGCGGGTGTGGTTCATCCACGCTGCCGACGCCCTCGACCGGCGGGACCCAGAGCACCCTGTGGTGTCCTGGGAGAGGGTGCGGGCCTGGCTCCAGGAGCGTGGGTATGATATGCAACGCCTCTTCAACGACAAGGTGCACGGGGAGGCCAGGGAGGCCTGCTTGCGTATCTGGCTTCGGGAAGACCCCCACGCTCGGCGCTACACAGTTGTAGACCCCCACAAAGCCGACTACCCAAGCCTGCTGGCTGAGGCACGGCGCCTGAACAGGGAGCATCGTCTTGCACCTCCTGTCCTGGGTAAAGTGCGCCTCCGGGATGGGCGCACCGGCGAGTATTTCGATCAGCCGGTCACTGTGGGGTATATCTACATGATGAAACTTGTCCACCTGGTGGAAGATAAGATCCACGCCCGCTCCACCGGCCCTTACAGCCTTATCACGCAACAGCCCTTGGGAGGCAAGGCCCAGTTTGGCGGCCAGCGCTTCGGGGAGATGGAGGTGTGGGCGCTTGAAGCCTACAGCGCCGCTCACAACCTCCAAGAGATGCTCACCATTAAGTCCGATGATGTGTCAGGGCGCCAGCGCGCCTATGAGGCCATCATCAAGGGCGAGGAGGTGGTGGAGCCCGGTGTGCCCGAGTCCTTCCAGGTTCTGATTAAGGAACTGCAGGCTTTGGGCCTTTCGGTGGAACTGCTTAGCGAGGCGGAGGAGGCCTTGCCGGCACCAGGGCCAACCGACGGCACTGGCGCCTTTGGGGGCAAGGCCCCATCGGCCGCCCCCTAGCCCAGGCTGTGTGGGGCCTTGGCAGTGCTAGAGGTGGATGCCCGCCTATCGCCCGATAAAAAGCCTCCCGGCGCTGCAAACGGCGGATGTTCGGCGTAAGAACAGGAGTGTGAGTATGGTGGAAAGGAACAGCGACTTCAGTGCAGTGCGCATCAGCCTGGCCTCTCCTCAGAAGATTCTGGAATGGTCCTTTGGAGAGGTAACCAAGCCCGAGACCATCAACTACCGCACCCTCAAGCCTGAGAGGGATGGGCTCTTTTGTGAGCGGATTTTTGGTCCAACCAAGGACTTTGAATGCGCCTGCGGGAAATATAAGAAGTTCCGTTTCAAGGGTATCAAGTGCGAGCGGTGCGGGGTGGAGGTAACCCGCTCACGGGTGCGGCGGGAGCGCATGGGGCATATCACCCTGGCTGCCCCGGTCGCCCATATCTGGTTCTCCAAAGGTGTGCCCAGCGCAATAGGCCTCCTCCTCAACCTCACACCCCGCAACCTGGAGCGTGTCCTCTATTTTGCCAGATACATCGTTACCTCGGTGAACCAAGAGGCGCGGGCCCAGGCTCTCAAAGCCCTTGAGGAGGAGCGAGACCAAGCCATAGAGAAGGTCGGCCAGAAGTATGCTGACGCCCTTACAGCCCTCCAGCAGAAGGTAGAGCAGGCGTCGGAAGAGGAACGGCCCGAAGTGGAAAGGCAGCTGGAGGGCCTCCTCTCTCGCATAGAGGAGGAGAAGGCGGCTGTGGCTGGGGAGTTCCAGGAACAGATTGATGACCTGGCATCCCTTCAGCCAGGCACCCTCCTTCTGGAGGGGCGTTATCGCCTCTTGAAAGAGCGCTTCCCCGATGTGTTCCGTGCAGAGATGGGTGCAGAGGCCATCCTGGAACTGCTACGGGCCATTGACCTGGAGAAACTGCGCATGGAACTGCTGGACGAGATGGAATCCCCCAGCATTCAGCGCCGGAGGAAGGCTATCAAGCGTCTACGCGTGGTAGAGGCGTTCCGCAAGAGTGGCAACAAGCCCGAATGGATGATTCTCCAGGTGCTCCCGGTGCTCCCCCCAGAACTGCGCCCAATGGTGCAACTGGACGGTGGGCGCTTCGCCGTGAGCGACCTGAACGACCTATATAGGCGGGTCATCAACCGCAATAACCGGCTGAAGCGTCTGATAGAACTAGACGCCCCGGCGATTATCATCCGCAACGAGAAGCGCATGCTTCAGGAGGCGGTGGATGCCCTTATTGATAACTCGCGGCGGGGGCGCCCTCAAACAGGGGCGCGCAATCATCGCCTCAAGTCCCTCTCCGATTTCCTGAGGGGCAAACAGGGGCGCTTTCGCCAGAACCTGCTGGGCAAGCGGGTAGATTACTCCGGGCGCTCGGTTATTGTGGTTGGCCCCGAACTGCAACTGCACCAGTGTGGCCTGCCCAAGCGCATGGCGCTGGAACTGTTCAAGCCTTTTGTGATGCATAAACTTGTGGCCCACGGCCTGGCCAACAATGTGCGCTCGGCCAAGAGGTGGGTGGAGCAAGTGCGCCCGGAGGTGTGGGACCTGCTGGAAGAGGTTATCAAGGACCGCCCGGTGCTCCTGAACCGTGCTCCTACCCTGCACCGCCTGGGCATCCAGGCCTTTATGCCTGTTCTGATTGAAGGTAGCGCCATTCAGATACACCCTATGGTGTGCACTGCCTACAACGCAGACTTTGATGGCGACCAGATGGCGATACATGTGCCCCTCTCCCGCAAGGCGGTGCAAGAGGCCAAGCGCCTTATGCTCAGCACCAATAACCTGCTTTCCCCCGCGTCGGGTGAGCCTATCGTGGCCCCCACCCTGGACATCGTCTTGGGTTGCTATTACCTAACCCGTTCGCCGGTGGGTGAGCCCCGCACCTTCTCTTCTCCCCAGGAGGCGATTCTGGCCTACCACTGGAGCAAAGACAAGGCTGACCTGGGCGAGCATCTTACCCTGCACCAGGCCATTCGTCTGCCAAAGGCTTCCCTGGGGCTGGAAACAGAAGGGGGCGAGCCGTGGCTCGTTACCAGTGTGGGTCGTTTACTCTTCCGGGAGGTCTTGCCCCCGGCGCTGCAGCGTAACCCCGCTCTCTGGAACACCCCTCACGACAAGGGCACCCTGCGCAAACTGGTGGCCCAGTGCATACGCACTCTGGGGAACGAGGGCACAGCGGCTGTCCTGGACCACCTCAAACGTCTGGGATTTCACTACGCCACAGTGTCGGGAATTACGGTGTCTATCGGCGACCTAGAGGTGCCAACCAAGAAGAGGGAACTCTTGGAGCAGGCCGAGCGCCAGGTGGAAGCCTTGGAGGAGCAATACCAGCAAGGCTTAATTACCGAAGAGGAGCGCTATCGGGAGATCATCAAGGTATGGGAGCGGGTGGTCAGCGAGTTGAACGATATAGTCAAGAGGGACCTCCCCCGCCTGGGCGGGTTCTACCACATGGTCAACTCTGGC
>JBKBKV010000001.1:35525-71594 GCA_046294495.1 Dehalococcoidia bacterium
ATCCTGGAAAGGGACTGCGGCACCGAAGAGGGCTTCCCTATCCTTCGCGAGCCTGAGAAGGAGAAACAAAACGCCATCGCCCCCTTCCGGGAGCGCATCCTAGGGCGTATGGCCGCCGCCCCTGTGGCCGACCTATCCACAGGGGAGATCATTGTGGGGCGCAACGAGGAGATTACCGAGGAGCGAGCGGAGCGCATAGACAAGGCTGGCATCAACCAGGTCCTGGTGCGCTCGCCTCTTACCTGCCAACTGCCACGAGGCCTCTGCCAGATGTGCTACGGGCGTCAGTTGGCTACAGGGCGCCTGGCGATGATCGGCGAGGCGGTGGGCATTATGGCCGCCCAGAGCATCGGCGAGCCGGGCACGCAGTTGACCATGCGCACCTTCCACACCGGGGGCGTGGCCGGCGTAGACATCACTAGCGGCATACCCCGTGTGGAGGAACTCTTTGAGGCCCGCGTTCCCAAGAACCCAGCGATCCTGGCAGAGATAGAGGGAACGGTGCGTATTGAGGAGACCCCCGATGGGAAACGCATAAGGGTGGTGCGGGAGGAGGAGAGCACCGAGGAGTATCCTCTTCCACCGGGCTATCAGGTGGTGGTGGAGCAGGATGAGTTGGTGGAGCCTAACCAGCCTCTGGCCCTTCCCCAAGGGGCCGAAGGCGGGAAGGCCCCTCTGGTGGCCCACTTGGGAGGGCGCGTCCGGGTGGAACCGGGGCGGGTTATCGTTACCTGGCGAGACCGAGACGAGCGTAGTTACCCCAAGGAGGGTGGGGCATTGCCACCCACTTACCATGTGCAGGTGCGAGACGGCGACAGGGTTAAGCCGGGGGATGTGCTGGCCTATGGCCCAGGGGGCCCCACCATTAAGAACCCCCACGAAGTCCTCGCCCTTCTGGGTAAGGTGGAGTCTCAGCGCTACATCATAGAGGAGATCCAGAAGGTCTACCGTTACCAGGGCGTAAGCATCCACGATAAGCACCTGGAGGTCATCCTCCGCCAGATGTATCGCAAGGTGCGGGTGGAGAGGTCGGGGGACACCTCTTTCCTGCCGGGGGACTATGTGGACCGCTTCGCCTTCGCCGAGGAGAACAAACGGGTGTTGGCGGAGGGTGGGGAACCTGCTACTGGTGTGCCGGTGCTCCTGGGCATTACCAGGGTGGCTCTGCTGACCGACTCCTTCCTGGCTGCCGCATCCTTCCAAGAGACAACACGAGTTCTCACTGAGGCTGCCCTGAATGGCTCTGTGGACCACTTACATAACCTGAAGGAGAATGTGATCATCGGACGCCTTATCCCGGCTAACCTGGAGCGCACACTGGAAGGTCGGGAATACCTGGGACTGCCCCAGGAGGAGGCCCCAGTCCTGCCTCCTGTTGCCGAGGAGGAGGCAGAACTGGCTGAAAGTCTCCGCCTGGCCATGGAGGCTCCCCCAGTCGCCTTTGAGCTGCCTGAAGAAGAGGAGATAGAAGAAGAGGGGGAAGAGGAGGAGGAAAGTGCGACGGAGGAGTAGCCCAAGGCTCTAGCCTTTGAGGGAGGCGAGGAGAACCTCCAGGTTGGTGTGTGTGGCCAGGAGGTGGGCGAAGTGGCGGCCTTTGGCCAACACCCTCGCCGTTGCCAGGCCCGCCACGCCTTGTAGGCGCTCCATAGCCTCAAGGGTAGGTAGGCGCGTCCACACCAAGGGTGTTCCACTCTGCTCCGCCTCATACACCACATACTGCACGGGCTCCAGCCCCCCTGTCATAACGATGCAGGCGGTGGAGGTGGCCAGGGCCGCCATCTGTAGGTCGGGGCGGTCAGCGCGCACTACTACTGCCTTGTGCGACCGCCGAGAAAAGATAAACGCCCCTTCATCCAGAGGCCAGCCCCCCACCATAATCGCCTCTACAAGCGTCTCCCCCTTATCCGGGAAGAGGCGAATCTCCCCATCCACACAGCGGGCCACCTCCTCCACTGTTGGGGCTAACATAAGCCGGCTTTCTGGCACCAGCCCCAGCACTGGCAAGCCTGCCTCTTCCAGGGAGGTGGCAATCTGGGTTCGTGCTCGGTATCCCTGGTATCTCCATACCCGATTGACCACTACCCCCAAAAGGCGTTCGCCAAACAAGGAGCGGGCTGGTGCCAGGTCTTCCCCTTTCAGATTGGGGTAATACTGGGCAACCAGCACAACCTTGGCTGAAGACTCTATCGCCATTGCGGCTGATGCCCTGCCCACGGGAGATTGGGGGTCTATGACGTCCAATCCCTCCAGGAGCAGTGGGTGGTTTCCTCGCGCGAGGGGGTGCAGCGCCTCAACGAGAGGGCGCGGAAGGGTTCCTTCGGTGGTCAGGGGCAAGGGCAAGCCGTCTAGATTGGGTGTGTTGGGAGTAAGGCGGCGGTAAAAGGCGTTATCAGCGTCTTGGCTTGTGGCTATCGGCTTTAGGGCGATGGGGACTTTGCCCCGCTCTTGCAGGGCTATTGCAAGACCCGCCACCAGGGCGGTCTTGCCGCACCCTGGGCTGGCGCCAGCGATGTAGAGCACTCCCATACAGAACCCTATTATACTACGCTACAGCAAACTCTCTCCCCAGGAAAGATGCCAGGGCTTGCTGGGAGGTGTAGCGTGGCTTCCATCCCGTGCTCTCTTCCAGGCGATGGGTGCTTACCACAAAAGGCCATCGGATAAAGGCCAGGCCCACAGCCGAGGAATCGCTTTGTAGGTGGAGCCGCCAACTGGCCTCGGTTAGCGCTGTCAATGCCGAACAGGGGAGCCACACTAGCGGGCGGCCGGCCAGGCGTGCCAGACCGCTCCAGGGTATTGTCCCTTGCCCTGCCAGGTTGAAGGTGCCTGGAACCGGCTCCTTCAACAGATGCACCAGGATGGATACCTGGTCGTCCATGTGAAGGAACTGCATGGGCGGGTCGTGGCCTGCACACCCTGGCAGGATAGGCTTGGTGAGGGCGCGTGCCACGAAGTTATTCGCCCCTGGCCCCATAACCGGGCACCCCCGTAGAATGGTGATGCTCGCTTGGGGATAATCTTGCCCCCAGCGTGCCAGCACCCCTTCCGCCTCCACTTTATCCTCGGCGTATTGGAAACCACGGTTTGGGCGTAGAGGGGCATCCTCTGTGAGGGGAACAGGGTTGGACGGATGGGCTCCGTAAACGGTGGAGCTGCTCAAGTATAAGACGCGCCACACGCCGGCCGTTGCGCACGCCCGGAGGGTCGCCTCCAGACCCCCCACATTGATTTGCCTCACCGCCTGGCGGTTGCGTCCAGGGCGCAGTTGGAAGGCCAGGGGCACTATGGCCTGTATGCCCAGGGAGCGCAACGCCCCCTCTAGCACCCAGGGCAAGGCGTTGGCCACATCGTGCTGCAGGGGCACTACCTTGGGGGGTAAGGGGGGCGCAGGGCGTGCGTCCACAGCCAGAATAGTCTCTACCCACGGCTCCTGGGCCAGTGCCGCTACTAGGCTCTTGCCGATGTAGCCGGCGGCCCCTGTAACGGCGATGCGCGCTGGGGGAGTGCTAAGAAACGACATCTGTGAAATCAAAACTGAGGGAGCCAAACCCCTGGACAACAAAGCCAACGCTGACCTTATGTGCCCCTGGTTCTAGGGAGACACCCCGAACCTTGACAGTTGTGGTGCGGTTCAAGGCCAGGGTAAAGGGCTGTTGTGGGGTTACCTGGGTAAAGGGGACATCTTTTCCGTCTACCGAAAATGAGCATTGTTCCAGGGGCACCTCCCGGCCGTTGACCTTCAGAGGGAGCATCTGGCGGGCGTAGCCAGACCCCAGTTGGTTGCACAGTTGAAACTCAAAGCCGTCTTGGGTGCGGCGCAGGCTGCCCTTGACATAAAGGCGACGGAGCAGGAACGGGGGGATGCTTACCATATCCACCTCCTAGGGTTGGCCTGGACGCTGGCGCATCAGGTAAATAGCGCGCTCCGTTTCCACTGCCTCGGGCGCCAGGACGGGGGCATTCCCCAGCAGTTTTGCCAGGATGAAGACCTGGGCCGCCCGCTCCACCAGCAAGCAGACCTGAAGGGCTTGTTCCAGGGTGCGCCCCACTCCCACTGCCCCGTGGTGGCGCAGGAGAACCCCACAGCGGTCGCCCAAAGCGTCTACCGCCCTGTTGGCCAGGTCCTGGCTTCCTGGAAAACCGTATGAGGCTACCCGCACCGGCCCCCCTATGAAAACCACCACCTCGTCCAGAATAGGGGGTATATCTAGACCGGCGGCGGCGCACACGCTGGCGTAGAGGGAATGGGTGTGGATGACCCCGTGCACATCGGGGCGGGCACGGTATATGGCGATGTGGAGCAGGCTTTCGCTGGAAGGGGGCAGGTCCCCTGCTACAGGCTCCCCCTCTTCATCAATCACCACGATGTCTTCAGGGTGAAGGGTATTGTAGGGGCGTTGGGTAGGGGTAATGGCCAGGAGTATCTTGCCCTGGCGCTGGCCAACTCGCTTGCTTACATTCCCGGCCGCTCCCGCTACTAGGCCGGCTTGGAGCATAGCCTGGGCCGTTTGGAGCACCTCTGTGCGCTCCTGCATCCATTCCATACAGCCAGCCTGTGTGTCGGCTATTGGTTTATTTTAGCGTGGCGAGGAGTGGGGCGCAACCCTTTTTGACGGGCCTGTAGCGCTTTGGTATACTCTTCTTGCAGTGAGTAGGCTACAAGGGGATAACATGGTCGCTGGAGCGGCGGCTACCTAGTGGCCTAGGGCACCGCACCCCCCATTCCATGGGCGGGCGCAGGTGCCCGCCCCTTCTTTCTCCATACATCTGGGGGTAGGCAATGCGCACGAGCGACGAAGTTCGACGAGGCTTTCTGGAGTTTTTCAAGGTGAAGGGCTCCCTGGAAGTGCCCAGTTCCTCCCTCATCCCCGCTGGAGACCCCACCCTTCTCTTCACTACGGCGGGTATGGTGCAGTTCAAGCCTTACTTCCTGGGCCAGGCGGCACCTCCGGCGCGTCGCCTTACCTCTTGTCAGAAGTGCTTCCGCACCACAGACATCGACTCTGTGGGGGACTACAAGCACCTCACTTTCTTTGAGATGCTGGGCAACTTCAGCGTGGGCGATTACTTCAAAAAGGAGGCCATCGCCTGGGCCTGGGAGTTCGTTACCCAGCATATGCGCCTGCCTCCGGAGCGCCTGTGGGTAACCATCTACATGGAGGACGATGAGGCCTTCCGCTTGTGGCACGAGATGGTGGGTGTGCCCGCCCAGCGCATCTACCGCTACGGCAGGAAGGACAACTTCTGGGGCCCCCCTGGCCTGGAAGGCCCTTGTGGGCCTTGCAGCGAGATCCATTATGACTACGGCGCTCACCTGGGGTGTGGGCCTATGGCTACTCCAGAGGAGGTGGCCCGCGCCCAGCAACAGGGCACCCCCATCGCCGGGTGCCATCCCAACTGCGACCGCTGTATGCGCTTTGTGGAACTGTGGAACCTGGTGTTTATGCAATTCTTCCAGGACAGGGAGAAGCGCCTTTCGCCCCTGCCGGCCCCAAACATTGACACAGGCATGGGACTGGAGCGTGCCACCGCCATCCTCCAAGGCAAGCGCACAGTCTACGATACCGACCTCTTTCAGCCCATCCTCCAGTGTATTGGCAACTTGTGTGGCAAGTCTTATGGGCAGGATGCATCCAGCGACTACGCCATGCGGGTAGTGGCGGAGCACACCCGGGGCGCTACCTTCCTTATCGCCGACGGGGTGGTGCCGGGGAACGAGGGGAGAGGGTATGTGCTAAGGCGCATCATCCGCCGGGGCATCCGCTTCGGGCGCAAACTGGGTTTGGGTGGGCCTTTCCTGGGCGGTGTGGCGCAGGCAGTGATAGAGCGGATGGGGGGCGTGTATCCCGACCTTGTAACCAACAGGGAGTTTGTGCAACGTGTGCTGGCCATAGAGGAGGAGCGCTTTGGGCAGGTATACGAGGCCGGGCGCACCATCCTGGAGGAGGCTATTGAGGATGTGCGCCAGAAGGCCCTCGCCGGAGCATCCCCTCTTCCTTTGCCCGCCTCCCTGGTGTTTACCCTCTACGACACCTACGGCTTTCCTCCTGAACTGACCGAAGAGGTGGCCAAGGAGCGTGGCCTGCCAGGCATAGACTGGGAGGGTTTCCAGAAGGAGATGGAAGCCCAGAGAGAGCGAGCGCGGGCGGCAGCCAGGTTTGGTGGGGGGGCCCAGGCGCGTATCTTCCTCTATGAACAACTGGGTGTGCGTGGCACTCGCTTCGTCGGTTACGAGCGCCTCACCCAGCAGTCGGTGGTGGTGGGCCTTCTGCGGGGCGACCAGGTGGTCCCGGAAGCCAGCCAGGGGGATGAGGTGGAAGTGGTCTTGCGGGAGACGCCTTTCTACCCCGAAGGGGGTGGACAGGTGGGCGACAGGGGCTTTATCTTCGGGCCTATGGGCAAGGTAGAGGTAGTTGATACCTACTCGCCCATAGCCGACCTCATCGTGCACCGGGGGAAGGTGGCCCAGGGGCACATTAGCCTGGGGGACACGGTGCAGGCCCAGGTGGACCAGGAGCGTCGCCACGATGCCGCTCGCAACCACACCGCTACCCACCTCCTCCACGCCGCCTTGCGGAAGGTGCTAGGCCCCCATGTGCGCCAGGCTGGCTCCCTGGTGGCACCTGACCGACTGCGCTTCGACTTCACCCATGTGCAGGCCCTTGCCCGCGAGGAACTCAGGGCAGTGGAGCGTCTGGTCAACGAGAAGGTAAGAGAGAACCTGCCTGTGCACAAGTGGGAGACGGACTACCTGCAGGCTATCCAGGAAGGGGCTCTGGCCTTCTTCGGCGATAAATATGGGCAACGGGTGCGGGTGGTGGAGGTGGCCAATGGCGGGCGTTTCAGCTTTGAGGTGTGTGGAGGCACCCACCTTGAGCGCACAGGAGACATCGGCCTCTTCCTGATAGTGTCCGAGGCCTCGATAGGGGCAGGGGTGCGCCGTATTGAGGCGGTTACCGGGCGGTGGGCCGAGGCCCTGGTGAGCCAGCGCTTGGATACCCTGGAGCGGGCCGCCTCCCTGCTGGAGACGACGCCTGAAGGGGTGTCCCAGCGTCTCCAGAGTGCCCTGGAGGCCCTGGACCAGGAGCGGAAGCGTAGCGCCGCCCTGGAACGCGACCTGGCCCGCTATCGGGCCGCTTCCCTCCTCTCCCAGGTGCAGGAGGTGGATGGCTTGAAGGTGCTTTCCGCTCGGGCCGACGCCTCGTCAGTGGAAGCCCTGCGGGAGATGGGGGACTTCCTCAAAGAGCGCATAGGCGGCGGCATTGTGGTGTTGGGAAGCATCATCCGTGGTCGTCCTCTCCTGGTGGCTATGGCTACGCCTGAGGCCGTGGCCCGTGGTGCGGATGCCACTGCAGTGGTGCGGGAGGCCGCCAAGGCTATAGAAGGGGGTGGAGGTGGGCGTCCCGAAATGGCACAGGCGGGGGGCAAGCGCCCCGAGGGGCTCGACCAGGCTCTGGGACGGGTTCCTGCCCTGGTGCGCCAGATGGTGAGAAAATAGCGATGCGCATCCTTGCACTGGATGTGGGAGGGCGCCGCATCGGGAGTGCCATCAGCGACCCGGAGGGACGCCTCGCCTTCCCTGCCGAGACTGTCCAGCGCTGCACCTTGTCCGAAGATGTCTCGGCGGTGCTTGACCTTGCCCGTCGCCTGCAGGCCCAGGCTATTCTGGTGGGTATCCCCGTCTCCTTGAGCGGGCAGATGGGGCCTCAGGCGCAGGAGGTGCTGGCCTTTGTGGACGCCCTGCGCCAGGCCAGCCCCCTGCCTGTGGAAACTTGGGATGAGCGTTTCACCACGATGGAAGCAGAGCGCCTGCTCCTGGAGGCTGGGCACCGCCCGTCCAGGGACAAGGCCAAGAGGGATGCGGCAGCCGCCGCCGTGCTCTTGCAGGCCTATCTGGATGCGCGGGCGCGCTCGGGAGCGCAGGGAAACTTGCATCCCTGTTAGGTGTGCTAGCATAGGGCGGGAGTTCCGTTTGGGGCAGGCTATGCCGCGTGTGCGCCCACCTGCCGTTGCTGGCGCCTTCTACGCAGGGGAGCGCCAGGCCTTACTCAAGGAGGTGGAATGGTGCTACCGCCACCCCTTGGGGCCTGGGTTTCTGCCCAGGCTGAAAGACACCCCTTTGGCTAGTCCCCTGGGGTTGGTGGCCCCCCACGCCGCTTACCGCTATTCTGGCCCTGTGGCCGCCCATGCCTACGCTGCCCTTGCCCAAGCAGGGCGCCCGCGGGGGGTGGTGCTCCTGGGGCCAGATCACTACGGTCTTGGAGCGTCTCTTTCCCTTACTGAAGCCGACGCCTGGCAGACACCCCTGGGCCTGGTGCCCGTAGACCATTCCTTGGACAGTGCCCTACGACACCGTATCCCGGGTCTACGCCCCAGCCCTTCAGCCCACTCGCGGGAGCACTCTTTAGAGGTGCACCTACCTTTCTTGCAATACCTGCTGGGGGGCGAGTGTCCTTTCATGCCCATCGCCATGCTTGACCAGTCGCTAGAGAGTGCTGTTCGTATAGGGCAGGCCCTGGGGGAGGTGGTGAGGGGGCAAGGGTGGGTGCTTATCGCCTCCACAGACCTTTCCCACTACCATCCCGATGAGAGGGCACGGCGCCTGGACCGACGGGCGATAGACGCCATACTTACTGGGCATCCCAAAGGGGTGGCGGAAGTAGCGGAGGAAGTCAATATGTGCGGGCCGGGGCCTGTGATGGTTTTGCTGACGTGTTTTGGTGTGTGGGGGCGTCCCCAACCTCGCCTGCTAGCCTATGCCACCTCGGCCGACACCGGCGGGGAGCGGGAGGGTGTGGTAGGGTATGCCAGCCTTCTGCTTCAAGGGTGAGGCGTGGTCTGCTGGTGCGCTACGCCGGGAACGACCCGAAAGGGGTTGTTCCGCGTCTTCCCAGGCGTTAAGTGTGGAGATGTCTGTCGCCTTTTGGAGAGCACCCCTGGCTTGTAGATACTTCACCACAACATAGACTCGGGGGTGCGCTACCTCCGGCATTGCACCCACTTTGCTGTAGATGCTGTTGATGTGGTGCTCCACTGTCTTGGTATCCAGGCAGAGGGATCGGGCTATGCCCGCGTTGGAGTAGCCACTGGCCATAAAAGCCAAGACTTCCTGCTCCCGTGGGGAAAGGCCGTTCAAGAAAGGAGGGGGAGTGTCGGGCCCGATAAGGCCCCCCAGGATGGCGGGGTCTAGCACCACATGTCCCTCGGCAACGGAGAACACGACCCGGGATACCTCTTCAAGGGAGTCTAGGGTGCTCTTGAAGAGGACGCCACACCCTCCACGGGCAGAGCGGGCGAAGGCTCGCAGAGAGGAAAGGGCCTGGGGGTCGCTGGAACCAACCAGAACCATTACACTGGCATCGGGCCAGCGGGTGCACACACTCTGGAGGGTATGCACGGTAGCAGGGGTAAGGCGTTTGACACCCAGCATCACCACGCGAGGTTTGAAGCGCTCCACTGCCTCACAAAGGGCTGTGGGTGAGGTATCCTCTGAGACGCCACACAGGGTGAAGCGGGGGTGGGAGACAAAGAAGGCCCGAAAGACCTCCCGGAAGAAGGCCTGTTCCTCGGCTATATAGAGGCGAATGGGCTGTGTGGTGGCCACCATTCTGCTTGACACTCTATCCCGGGGATAGGGGGGCGTCCAGTGGCTGGAGGGCGGTTTGTTGGTCTCTAAAAGGCACCAGGTGGCGGTTACCAAAAGATAGCGTGGGGGGTCACACTCGGCTAGCCTGGTAGGCGGAGGGGATAGCCGGGTGTCGCTCTGCGTGCCCCATTGTCAGGATGGCAGGCGTTCCTCTACCATGTGGCCAGGTGCCAAATAGGAGGCGTTTGGATGCCCACTTTCTCTTCAGACCGCCTGCGGAATGTTGTCTTCTTGGGCCATACAGGTTCAGGGAAGACGACCCTGGGGGAGGCCCTGCTCTTCGCCACCGGCACCATCCCCCGCATGGGGCGCGTGGAAGACGGTAACACGGTTGCTGACTACGAGCCAGAAGCGGTAAAGCGCAAGGGGAGTGTCCAGTTGGCCCTACTCCCCTGTGTCTACAAAGAGCATAAGATAACCTTTATTGACACCCCGGGTTACTTTGACTTTACAGGCGAAGTCATCTCGGCCCTACGGGCGGCCGACGCCGCCATCCTCTGTGTGGCGGCCAACGCTGGCGTGGAGGTCATCACCGAGCAGATGTGGGAGCGTATCCAGGCGCTCCACCTGCCTTGCCTTATCTGCGTGACGAAGATGGACCGGGAGAACGCTGACTTCTCCAAGGCCCTGGCTAGTATCCAGCAGGCCTTTGGTCGTCATTGCGTAGCCTACCAGGTGCCCATAGGCGCTGCCCAGACCTTCAAGGGTATTGTCCCCCTGCTTCCTCTGCCCGAGGGAGTTCCAGACCAGGTGAAGGGCGTTGTAGAACAGGCCCGGGAGCGCCTGGTAGAGGCCATTGCCGAGACCGACGACGCCTTGGCCACAAAATATCTGGAGGGGGAGGCCATCGCCGACGGTGAACTGCAGGCGGCTTTGAAGGCGGCGGTGCTCCAGGGGAAAGTGGTGCCGGTGCTGGTGGGGAGTGCCATTCAGGGGAAGGGCATCGGCGAACTCCTTGAAGCGGTGCTGGGTCTTCTGCCTTCCCCCTTGGAATGCCCTCCAATGGAGTCCACCAACCTCGCCACCGGCCAGAAAGAGGCCCTGCGCCCAGACCCCTCTGGCCCTCTGGCGGCCTTTGTCTTCAAGACCACTGCCGATCCCTATGTCGGTAAACTCTCCCTTTTCCGGGTGTTCAGTGGCACCTTCACCCCCGGGGAGATATACAATGCCAGCAAGGGCCAAAGCGAGCGGGTAGGGCAGGTGTTCATCCTTCGGGGCAAGAACCAGGAGGCGGTGCCCTCCCTGGTGGCAGGCGAAATCGGGGCGGTTACAAAACTCCAAGTTACCGCTACAGGCGACACCCTCTGCAACCGGGACCATCCCCTGGCATTGCCCAGCCTCTCCTTCCCGGGGCCTTTGTATTCCCTAGCCGTCTACCCCAAAACGAAGGCTGACCTGGACAAACTGGGGTCGGCTCTGACCCGTCTCGCCGAGGAGGACCCAACCCTGCGCTTCAGTCGGGAGCCGGGCACAGGGGAGGCCTTGCTCCAGGGTATGGGCGATGCCCACTTGGATGTGGCCCTCCAGCGCGCCCAGCGCAAGTTTGGCGTGGGACTTGTGGTGCAGCCCCCCAAAGTGCCCTACAAAGAGACCGTGGCCTCACGGGTGGAGCGTGTGGAGAGCCGCTACAAGAAGCAGACGGGGGGGCACGGGCACTATGCCCACATCGTGGTGCGCATTGAGCCTCTGCCCCGAGGGGGTGGCCTGGAGTTTGCCGAGGAGGTAGTGGGGGGTGTGGTGCCCAAGGAGTTCATCCCGGCGGTGGAGAAGGGGGTGAAGCGGGCCGCTGCTGAGGGTGTAGTGGCAGGATACCCTGTTACCGACCTGCGAGTGGTGCTCTTTGACGGCTCATCTCACCCGGTGGACTCGGCCAGCGGGGACTTTGAAATCGCTGGCTACGAGGGGCTACGGAAAGGGGTGCTACAGGCCAATCCCGTCCTATTGGAGCCTATTATGCGCCTGGCTGTTACCGTCCCAGACCAGTATAGTGGGGATGTGATAGGCGACTTGAACGGGAAGCGGGGGCGCATCCTGGGGATGACGCCCTTTGGCAACGGCAAAACGCAGATAGAGGCCCTGGTGCCCCTGGTGGAGGTTCAAAGGTATGTGCTGGACCTGCGCTCTCTCACTCAGGGGCGGGGCATCTTCACCATCGCCTTTGACCATTACGAGGAACTGCCACCCCACCTAGCCCAAAAGGTTATTGAGCAGGCCAGGCAGGCCCGGGCGGAGGCAAGGTAAGCACCCCATTACTCCCTCAACCGCTCCAACCGGTCGTCCTTCCCCGCCAGGATGAAGGTGTCGTCGGGCTGGATGCGCTCGTCCTCGGAGGGGAGCAGAATCACATCCTTTCCACGGCGGATAGCCAACACCGCTAGGCCATACTTGTCTCTCGGCCCTGATAGCCCCGCCTCTTTCAGGGTAATCCCATGGAAGGACTCGGGCAGGCGCACCTTGCTTATACCGAAGGCTGGTGCCACCTCCATATACTCCAGCACATCTGGGGTGAAGAGGGAACGGGCCACTCGCTCCCCCATCTCCTGCTCGGGGTAAACGATGCGGTTGGCTCCCACACGCGCCAGTGTGCGCCCGTGAAGGTCGTCCCGTGCACGGGCCACAATGTAGGGCATACCTATACTCTTCAGGAGCACGGTGCACATAATGCTGGCTTGCACATCAGAGCCAATGGCTATGACGGCTGCGTCAAAGTTAGGGGCACCCAGTTCCCGTAGGACAGCCTCGCTGGTGGCGTCGGCCTTGACGGGGTAGGTAATCTGCCCCACCAGGGCCTGCACTAGTTGCTCGTTGGTGTCTATCCCCAGCACATCGTGCCCCATCCGGTAAAGGGTGCGCGCAACCCGCGCTCCAAAGCGCCCCAGTCCCACCACGATAACCTGTCGTTTCGGCATGCTCCACCTACGCTATGCGCACCGGCTCCTGGGCGAAACGCAAGACAGCCGGACGCTCCCGTGCTATAAGGGCCAGGGCAAGGCTCATAGGCCCTAACCGGCCCACCAGCATGGTAAGGATAATTACCACCTTCCCTGCAATAGACAACTGGGGGGTTACCCCTGTGCTCAATCCTACCGTCCCAAAGGCGGACACCACTTCAAATAGGAAACTGAGGAAGTCCCCCTGGGGTTCCATAAATGTTAGCAGGAAGGCGGCTACAAACACGAGGCTCAAGCCCAAGAAGGCCACGGCAATAGCCCGGTGCACCACCTGGGCTGGGATTTCCCGCCCAAAGGCGTTCACATATTGCTGGCCTCTTAGGGAAGCCACCATAGTGGCTACCACCACCCCTAAGGTGTTGACGCGTATCCCGCCTCCGGTTGAGGCGGAAGCGGTGCCAATAAACATTAGAGCAATGATAAAGAAGAAAGTAGCCTGGGTCATGCCGCTAAAGTCTACGGTGTTGAAGCCGGCGGTGCGAGCGCTAACCGAAAGGAAGAGGGCATTGCTTATCTTCCCCCAGACGGGTAGAGGTCCCAGGGTCGCCGAGTGCCCATATTCAAACCCCAGCACCACGAGCGTGCCTGCCACCCACAGCGCCAGGCTGGCCATTACCACCATTTTGGTGTCCAGTGTAAGCCGACGCCACCTGCGCACGACAGCCAGGTCTGCCATAACAGGATAACTGAGTCCCCCCAGAATGATTAGCACCATGATCACCACTAGGGCTGGCAGGTCCAGGGTAAGCCGGCTCAGGTTATTGGACCCGGGGAGGATGGCGAACCCGGCGTTGTTAAAGGCTGCGACACCGTGAAATAGGCCCTGCCAAAGGGCGGAGGGCCAGGAGGCCCCCGGAAGTAGTTCCTTGAACCGCCAGGCCAGGAGCAGCCCCCCCACCGCCTCCATAGTCAAGAAGGTAAGCACCATCTGACGCATCACTCGAATGACATGCCCAACCTGCTGAAGCCCCAGAGGCTGTTGCATCACCAGTTGGTGGGCAAGGGAAAGGCGCTGGCCAATGACCAACAAGATGAAACTGGCTATAGTCATCCATCCTAGTCCACCGATAAGGATCAGCGCCCAGATGACTGCCTGGCCCAGAGGCGTCCAGTAGGATGGGGTGTCTACTACCACCAGTCCCGTTACGGTGGCGGCCGAAGTGGCGGTGAAAAGGGCGGTCATGAAAGGGGTTACCTGTCCCTGGGTGTTGGCCCATGGAAGGAGCAGGCCCCCTGTCCCCACCAGCACCAGGAGCACAAAGCCGTAGATAACGGTTAGTGGAGAAGCCAACCCCCGGGAGGGGGTTTTAGGGAGGGCCAACTGGAAAACGGTAGGGCGCAGTTGCGCCAGCCGGGGACGGCGCACCACCACATCCCCTGGCCGGGGCTGCCAGCCTCGGGCCACGCTGCCTCCTGGCGAGGATGCTACCAGGTAACATACCCTTCAGTGGGCTTCTCTGTCAACGCACAAGGGGAAGCACATCCCGGGCGAAACGCCTAAGGTGGCCCAGCACCTCCTGGAGGGTATTTCCCCTGGGCCCCAGCACCAGGTGGTCAACGCCAGCGCGCCGGTAAGCGCTCACATCCTCGGCTATCTGCTCCGGTGTTCCTGTGCAGGGGGAACGGCTGGGAGGGAGGGGTTGGGGCGTTACTTCCAGGGTGCCCCGAAGGGAGATAGCGAAGGAGGCAAGGTCGCGGCCTAGTCGTTTCAGTTCTTCTGTCAGCGTGGCTTTCGCCTGTGCCACCTCTTGGGGGGACATACGAATGCCGTGCCACCCCTCGCCCGTGCGGGCCGCCCTGCGCAAGGCAGCCGTGGAGGTGCCCCCGATCCAGACAGGAATGCTCCCGTGGACGGGGCGAGGCACACACCAGATGCCTTCTACCCGGTAAAAGCGCCCGTTGAAGTTGGTCTCCTGCCCTTTCCACAAGGCACGCATTAAGGTCAAGTATTCCTCGGTAACGCGTGCCCTATGCGTATAGTCGGCGCCCAGAGCGGTAAACTCCTCCTCCATCCACCCGATGCCTGCTCCCAGGATGAGCCTCCCCCCAGAAAGCGCATCTATAGTAGCCAGAAGTTTGGCGGTATGGACGGGGTTCCTATAGGGGATGATAAGGACGCTGATGCCCAGGCGCATCCGTCGGGTCAGGGCTGCGGCGTAGGCCAGGGTTGCCAACGGCTCCAGAACCGGCTGGTCCGGGGCGATGGGGAAGGTGCCACCGGCTCGGTAAGGATAGCGCGGCGCGCTGCGGGTGGGGAGCACGATGTGGTCGCTCACCCACAGGGAGGAGAACCCCAAGCCCTCTGCTTCCAGGGCCACCTGCTCTACTAGGGCCTTGCCTGCCAGGGGCCCCAGGTTGGGAATTACCACGCCGAACTCCATAGCGTCCTCCTGTTGCTGGGGCTACTCTAGCATAATATTGGATGGGGTAGGTAGGCTTCTGAGGCACCTGGCTTTACATAGGCATCCTTTCGCCGTAGGATAGGGGCAAGGGGAGGATCGTATGGCCAGAGGGCGTCTGGAAGAGGAGTTAGAGGAGATCCTGCGCAAGGCGGGGAAGCCTGCGCGGCGCAGGGTGCGGCGCTGGCGTGCACCCCGTGTGCATGTTCCACCCTTCTCACCTGGCATCCTGCTCTTCGCTGGGGTCATCCTCCTTGTTATGGCTCTGGTAGGCCCGTTGGTTAGTTGGGGGGTCTGGCTCCTGGTGGCTGGGCTGGGCCTGCTGGCGGTGGCCTACGGTTCCTACTGGATACGCCGAAGGCCGCGTATTGAGAAGAGGTGGCGGGGACGCCCTGTTGACAGCGGCCCAAACTGGTGGGAACGCCTTCGGCGTCCTTTCCGTCGGTAGCCTTTCCCCCTGCGGTGGGGCTACGAGCGATGCAAGGGCAACCAGGAGACCAGCCCCTGCCCAGTTGACTATAATCTGAGTGGGGTTTAGGACAGGGGCTAATGTGTTTCCCGACCGTCAGCGCATAGCCGCAGGGCTTCTACAGGAGTTGAAGGAGTTGGGGGAGGCAGAGCCGCGTCTTTTGTATCGGCGGGTGGCTCGCTATTTCCCCCAACTCACTAATGAGGACCTCTCTGCCCGTTCCCCTGGGGGGAGAAGCCTCTGGAGGCGTCGGGTGCAGGAGGGTAAGGCCCTGCTGGCGGCCCGTGGCGAGGTAGAGAACCGAGGGCGGCGCTGGGCCATCACCGAGAAGGGGCGCCAGCGTGCCCAGGCAGAGGAGATGCCCATACAGTTGGTGCTTACCGCCCTGCAAGAGGGGGGCCCAGCCCCTACCCACGAAGAGTTGCAATGCATGCTGGCGGAAATCGGGCGGTTATTAGGCAAGCACGCTGAGACAGAGGCCCAGCGCTACGATGTAACCTGGCGGGAGACACCCAACGCCCCGCGTTTTAGCCATGTTTTTGAGGTGCAGGTGCACGGCAGGCTGGAAAGCGCCCTTACCAAACTGAAGCAGGCCCACGACTCCCAGCGCTCCCGCCCCGTCCTGGTAGTGGCCGATGCCCGCAGCGCTTGGCGTGTCCAGGAAGCCCTGGCCCCCTATTTGGCGGGGCCTTTCCACGAAATCGCCCATGTTGCCCAGGTCTTCACAGCGGATGAAGTGGTGCGCCTCTACCGGGCCTTGAAATCGGTGGGTGATCTGTTGAAACGCCTGGTCCCCCAGTAGACAGCACTAGCCAACTTGTCTCTCCAGTGGTAGCATGCTCCCCAGGCTTGCCCTAATGACCAGGGCCTGCCACTATACCATAAGGAGGCTCCTGTGCGTCCCAACAAGGTCAAAGCCCTTTGGAGGCAGGGGAAACCGGCGGTAGCCCTCTGGCTTGCCAGCGGCGACCCCTACATCGCCGAGCTGTTTGCCCACTCGGGTGCCGATGCGGTGGTGGTAGATATGCAGCACGGCATCGCCATTACGCCGGAGCGGGCGGTGGAGTGCCTAAGGGCCATCTCGTCGTCGGACGCCGTTCCCATTGTGCGGGTGCCCTGGAACGACCCGGCTTATATCCAATATGTGCTGGACGCTGGTGCGTATGGGGTCATTGTGCCCCTAGTGAACACTTACGAGGATGCGGCGAAGGCAGGAGGGGCGTGTCGCTACCCACCTTTGGGTTATCGGAGCGTCGGCCCCAACAGGGCACGTCTGTATGGGGGCTCCGACTACTTCCAGCACGCCAACGAGGAGATAATCTGCCTAGTGATGATTGAGGACATCAACGCCATCCCCCGCCTGGGGGAGATTGTCCGTGCACCCGGTATAGATGGCTTCTACATTGGCCCCTCAGACCTGGCGGTGAGCATGGGGCTGGGGCCTGGGTCGGAACAGCCCGATCCCCGTCACCAGGAAGCGTGCCGCAAGGTGCTAGAGGTTGCCCGCGCCAACGGCAAGGTGGCCGGCCGCCACGCCTACGCGGGGGAGGAGGCAGCCCGCTATATGTCCCAGGGCTTCCTCTTCTGCCCGGTAGGGAACGATGTGCGTTTCATTGAGGTGGGTGCCAGGGCGGAGTTGAAGGCTGTTGCCAAGGTGCGCGGCTCCCAGGTGTAGCGCCTTATCCAGACATACCCAAAAGGGCCAGGTAGGCGTCTAGGATGGTGTGGCCCTGAAATAGGGCCAGCGCAGCGCCTCCAGCCAGGAAAGGCCCATAGGGAATTACATCCCCTATCCTCTTTCTGCGCAGCGCCAAGAGGGCCAGTGCCCACATCCCCCCCGCTACAAAAGCCACCCCCAGAGCAGTAATGGCCTGTGGGAAGCCCAGCATCGCCCCAACCAGGGTGGCCAATTTCACATCCCCAGCCCCCAAGCGTCCGCGAGTCACCACATACAGGAAGAGGAGCACCACCATAGCGCCTCCGGCCCCTGCCAGGGCGTTCAGGAAAGCACCTGTCCCCGGCGAAGAAGAGCCGGGTGGCCCCAGTGGGGCCAGGGCGAGGGCCAGGGGGAGAGCGGGGTAGACCAAGCGGTTAGGGATAAGGGTATGTTCCAGGTCGCACACCAGGGCTATCGCCAGAATGCTCAGATAGGCCAGGGCTACAATAGCCTGAGGAGTAACGCCCAGGTGCCAGGTAACAAGGGCAAAGGCCAAGGCGGTAAGCACCTCCACCAGGGGTGCACGCAACGGGTATGCTGCAAGGGCGCTACACCCCCGGTGATGCCACCAAGCCCCTACAATGGGGATGAGGTGGCCCAGGGGAAGTGTCCTACTACACCGAGGGCACAAGAAAAGGCGGTAGAGGGGGCCTCCCCCTGACGGGAGCCAGTCCATAAACCCGTTCAGGATGCGCCCCCACGCGGCGCCTACGAGCACTGCACCGGTAACCCATATGGCTGGCAACACCGGGAGCCCCCTCGCTGTCCTTGTGTGTTTTAGGGATGCTCTAGGAGTATAACGGGTCTTTACCTGCCCTCATCTTGCATCCTTGGCGCAAAGTAGTCTAGAATAAGCAAGCAGATAGGCCCGGCTGGGCCGCCCTGCCAAGACGCATCCAGCCGGGCCGGAGGTTGGGGTGCTCGGTCTCTTCGCCTCGGCGTGCACCTACCGCCACGAAGCCGGTTGGAAAGTGGCCTTTGTGGCCTTTGTCTATCTAGACCTCCTCCTCACCCTCTACGCACTTTCCCAGGGTTTTGCCGAACTGAACCCTCTGGTGCGCGCTCTTATTGAGCATCCCTGGGGGTTGATGCTGATGAAAGGGGTTGCACCCCTGCTCATCGCCTGGCTGGTGCCCGGCAGGCTCCTGGTGCCTTCTGTTCTTGTATTGACAGGTATCAATGGTTGGAACCTCGCTCAGGTGGTGTGGGCAGGCGCCCCTTAGAGAAGGCCCCCGGCGCTGGTTCAGGCTCTTGCACCTCCGGGACAAGCCCTTTGGCGCGGAGATACATCATCACCGCGTAGACACGGGGGTGCATGTTCTCCGGGCATTCCCCCAGTTTGTTGTAGATGCTGTTGATGTGGCGTTCCACTGTCTTGGGGTCCAGGTAGAGGGCCTGGGCGATGCTGTCGTTGCGGTAGCCCCTGGCCATGAAACTGAGCACCTCTTGCTCTCGCGGGGAAAGGTCGCTAAGGAAACTGGCGGTGGCCTCGGGGCTGATTAGCCCCTCCATCACCATTGGGTCCACGATGATCCGCCCCTCTGCCACAGAGCACACCACCTGGGAGAGCTGCTCCACCGAGTCCACGGTGTGCTTCAGCAGATAGGCGCACCCGGATGAGGCGGAGCGGGCGAACTCCCGCAAGGCCCTTAGCCCCTTGGCATCGTAAGAGGCAGAGAGCAGAACGATAGCCACCCCCGGGGCGTTCTGGTGAACCGTTTCCAGTTTCTGCACAGTAACAGGCTGAAGCACTTTGGTTCCCAGCAGGAGCACATCGGGCTTAAGGGCGCTAAGGCCCGATACCAGTGCCTGGCTCCCGGTATCATCGGCCACTTTGCACAGGTCAATGCGTGGGTGTGAGGCAAAGAAGCTCTGGAAGGCGTCTCGGAAAATCTGTTGCTCTTCAGCGATATACAGGCGGACTTTGCGGCTTTTGTTCGTCATTGCCATCACCCGCTCGTAAGATGCTGTCCCTATAGTGGCACGCCCCCACCTTGTGGATAACGGGGAAAACTTGCTCTGCGCACAGTGCCTGCCCTCAAACCTCTTTGGGGGTTTTCCTGAGGGTTATCCCCTAGTCCAGGGGGGAGCCCCTGCCCTGGTCACGGCCCCGGGCGCGTCTTGCGGAGCCGCCGCCCCTAGCGTCGGGTGAGAGCAAGCGGGAGCATTGTGGCGTCTCTTTCGTCTTACCATAATCCTTTTATTGTAAAGCCTCCTTTGGCGCCCTGTTGACACAAGTATAGAGACGTCTCAGAGATTGTGTTAAGAGGCGACACTGCGCCATTTGTGATTGTGTGGCGTCGCACCGTGGGGGCGACACCTACGGGAAAACCCCCAAGAAGGTTATGGGGGTTTGCCTCGCGCACTGCGTGGTAATCCCCTGGGTTTGGGGGTGGGGGTTGGCTACGCTAACTGGCGATGGCATCCCCCAGGGACGACTCCTTAGAAGGGGCAGACGAGCGTAGCCAATAGGGAAGAAAACAACCAGGGGGACGCAGACCGAAAGGAGGTGCCGCCTTGAACGGGCCGACAAAGAGAAGGTAAAGCCGGGCGCCAGTCGCACAGCAGGAACTCGTAGCACAACAGCACAGACACGGACAAGGAGGCAATATGCGCACCCTCATCAAGAGCATCAGGAACCTGGGCCGGGGCCAGCGGGGCATCACCGGCCTGGAGACGGCCATCATCCTCATCGCCTTCGTGGTTGTGGCGTCGGTCTTTGCCTACACCGTCCTCTCCGCTGGCATCTTCTCCTCTGAGAAGGGCAAGGAGGCGGTGCACTCAGGCCTCAAGCAGGCCCGCGGCTCAATGGAGATTCTCGGGAGCGTGAAGGCCACCGGCGTCTTAGCCGACACCATAGACAACGCGGATGCCGCCTGGACAGCCGCCACCAATGTAACAGTAACCACCGATACCACCGATAAGAAAGAGGGCACCGCCAGCGTGGAGATCACCATCGCGGCGGCCTTTGCTACAGGGACGATCGCCTATAAGAACCTGGGGAGCGCGGTGGATATCA
Organism: Dehalococcoidia bacterium; assembly: GCA_046294495.1. Classification (GTDB taxonomy): domain Bacteria; phylum Chloroflexota; class Dehalococcoidia; order Lucifugimonadales; family HRBIN23; genus HRBIN23. Next base: position 55,727 of record JBKBKV010000001.1, read on the forward strand.
GCGACCACTACTCCGTCCGCCTCTGGATCAAGTCCAGCACCACTACCGCAGCCAATGTTTACCGTCTGTTGCTGGACGACACGGCCGGGTGTGGAAGCCCTCTGGAGACTTTGAGTATCAGCGAGGCGCTGACTGCCAACACCTGGACGCAGGTGCAGCTGGATCTGTCTGACCCTTCGGCATTGACAGCGGTGGCCTGTGTTGGCCTGGATGCCCTCTCTGACCCTGGCACCCCCACCCTTAACATTGACCTGGTGGAGGCGCCGGGCGAGGTTACCCAGGTGCACTTTGTGGTTACCAACGCCCTAGGCGGGGAGCCTATTGACCTGACCACCACTACCGACACGGACAGCGACGGCCTTCTCTCGGACGAGTCCAGCCCCAGCCATGTGGTTACTATCTCCTACACCGACAAATACCAGCGGGTCAGCGACCTGGCCTGGACAAAGACAGCCCAGGGCAAGAACGATAGCGACAACCTGCTGGAGTCTGGGGAGAAGTTCCTCATCACCGTGGACCTAAAGGCCCTGAACCCCATGCCGGTGTCGGAACGCACCTTTACCATTTCGGTGAAGGCTGCCACGGGCGCCACCTTGGTCATTGAAAGGACACTCCCTGCCTACATTGATACCGCCATGGACCTGAACTAGGCAAAGGCCAACGGCGGGAAAGGGGGACACATGCAGAACATCTTTAGGCGGCTCCACGCCTCGCAACGAGGCATCACCGGCTTGGAGACGGCCATCATCCTCATCGCTTTCGTGGTGGTGGCGTCGGTCTTCGCTTACACCGTCCTCTCCGCTGGCATCTTCTCCTCTGAGAAGGGCAAGGAGGCGGTGCACTCGGGCCTCAAGCAGGCCAGGGGCTCAATGGAGATGGTAGGTGGGGTCATCGCGAAGGATACAGATAGCGATGGCTATGTGGACAAACTGATCGTTACCGTCTCCAACGCCCTGGATGGCGAGCCCATTGACCTGACTACCACCACCGACAGCGATGGGGATGGGCTGCTGTCCGACGAGTCTTCCAAGAGCCATGTGGTCGTTGTTACCTATGTGGACAAGAACCAGCGGGTGGAGGACATCGCCTGGACCAGGTCGCAGGTGGGCAAAGGGGACGGCGACGAGCTGTTGGAGCGGGGGGAGAAGTTTGAACTCACCATTGACCTCACGAACATAGAGACCGGCTCCAACCCCCTTGGGAGGGACAGCACCTTCATGATTGAGATCAAGACCCCCAGTGGGAGCACTCTTATCCTGGAGCGGACGACACCCTCCAAAATAGATGCTGTGATGGACCTGAACTAACCTGTGGGAGGCCCGTTCACGGGGGGCTGTCCCCGGGGGCACTGTGGGGACGGCCCCCCGACCACATGGCAGGAGGCCCGCTATGCCCAAGAGCCTGGAAGACCTGGAAAACGAGATGCGCGTTCTCAAGAATGAGGTCCAGCAGGCCCTCCTGGACATCCGGGAGTTTCTTCTCACCTATGTGGAGAACCCCTTCGGGCCTGGAGTGCCACGGGGGCAGTCTCCGGCGGCTGGGACACTTTCATCCCTCTCCCAAGGGGCTAACGGTTTCGCTGCCGGTGAACAGCCTGAAGTGAAGCCAGCCACGGAGGCCCCTAGGGCCGACGCCCAGCCATCCAAGGCAGCCGCGGGGTCAGGCGCTGGTGGAAGCCCTCCCCCGGTAGAGGTAGGCGCACCTGCGCCAGGGGCCTCCGGAGGGCAGAGCATCTCCCTGAATGTGCAGAGCACTTCGGGCGGGCCGGGGGTGTTTCCTGGGCACCGCGACGATGGCCCAGAAGGCACAAGCGAGGAGCGGCCTCGCTCCGCTCGCCCAGGGCAGGGGGGGCGGGAAGGCCAGGCGCCACGGCGCCAGGAGCGGGCTACTCACGGTGAGGAGAAGTGGGAGGCTCCCGGCCAGGAATGTGTGGAGCCCCCAGAGCGCGCACCCGACCTGGCAACCCTAGCCCTCCTGGCCCCTTGGGTGGAGGACGGCCTGCGCCGAGTAGGTAGGCCCGCTTTGGAGAGAGTGGTTAGCCTCTATGACGACCTGGGTGGTGTCGCGCCCGTGGTGAAGAAGGCGGTTGCGCATCTCCTGGCGCTAAGCGGCGATGGGGCAGACACCTCGCATGCCAAGCCCTCCCTGCGCCAGTGTTTGCGTCTCCTGGCGGACCTGGATGCCCTGCTCCACCGTGCCAGCAGGGACATGGCCGGCGCCGCTCTCCTGATGGCCTACCTGGGCAATGGTGGGGCCGACACCCGGGTATAGTCCCGGGAAGATGCACAGTCTCACTAGGGGCTAGGGGCAATCCCCTGGCCCTTTTGTTCTACCACAACCGCTTGCTCCTGGGGGCTGGCGGGCACATCCTATCGCCGCACCATGGAAGCCGTCTGCCGTGCCAAGTTGGCTAGCTGCTGTATATCCACATCGTCCAGGCCAGAGGCTAACCCCTGCAACTCCGGGTCAGCAGATCCCTCCGAGGCGAAGAGGGCGCGCAGGTCATCGGAAAGCCCGTTGCCGTTTCCGGGCGTCTCCTGGGGTTTGGGGGCCGGGGAAGCCGCCTGGCCTTGAGGATTCTCTGCGCTGGCTTGCTGGGTTGGGGCTGGGGTTGCCTCGGTTTGCTGGGCGGGCTCTGGTGGCGGGGCCGTCTCCCCCAGCGAGAGGGGGGAACCAGCCCCCTGGAGCCAGGGCATGGTGGCCGCCAGCGGATTTTCACCCGGTTCTGGAGCCGGTTGCTCTGCCTGCGGTGCAGGCTGTGCTGCAGGGGTGTTCCCCTCTTTCTTATCTACTGGACGGCGAGAGAAGAGACCCATTGAGCACCTCCTCCTTGTGCTGATTTCCTGGTCTTGGAATAGCCGTGGCCTGTTGCACACTCCCTAGAACGAAGGGATGGAGCCCATAATGGCGTTAGCCAGCATGGGCGAGGTGATGAGGTTCAAGCCCGAAGCGGCGAGGGTAATGGCGAGGTAAAAGAATATGCGGAACGGGTAGCCACCGTCGGCCAGTTGGGGTGCCAGGGCGTTCACCAGGGCCAGGGCCACCACCACTGGGCCCATAAGCAACTCCAGCAGATGCATATTGGCGAAACTCAGGCTGAAGAAAGATGTAAGGTTGATGTTGGACTGGCTGGCCATATCGGGTAAGCCGGCCTTCTGGACAAGGCCGCCGAAGGCCGACACGATGGCGATAACAAAGGTGAGCAGGAAGGTAACGGTGGCGTGGAGGGCGATGGTAAGCCACCCGAAGGTGCGGGTGGTGAGTTTACGCTTGTCCCGTAAGAAGGTGGTCTTCATAGCCAGCAGGGAGGTGCGGGCACCTACATCCTCTGCCTCACCCCCCAGGGTAATGCCGTCCAGGAAGATGCGCACACTCCGCCGAATAAGTTCACTGCCGGTCTCTGTAACCAGCCGGTCCCAGCACAACTCGGGGGATGCCCCTGCCAGAAGGCGCAGGTGGAGGCGCCGAATAGCCGGGGACAGGTTGGGGATGGCGCGCATGTCTATTCGCCCCAGGGCCTCGGAGACAGTGGTGCCGATGGCGGTGGCAGTGGCCCCTACTACCCGCAAGAAGACGGCCATCTCCCTATCCAGTTTGGCAACATGTGCGTCGTAACGGCTGGCCAGGATTCCAGGGGGCAGAAAAGCCAGGGCCACCATCACCAGCACCCATCCCAGGGAGACGCCCAGGGCCCCCAGCAGGGAAGCGGCTACTATAGCCCCTGGCACCAGGGTGAAGACGGCCAGGCGGGGGACGCGCTGGCTTGGCAGGCCCTGGGGGCCAGGGATAAACCGCCTCTCGCTGGGTGAAGAGCGAAAGATAACCCATACGCCCAGCCCGCACAGTGCCACCATTAGCCCCACTAGGCCGAAGATAACCCCTACCCCTAGGTCGTAGATGATGGTGGAGATGACAGCCACAATGATAATAAGCACTGCCGACACCACCAGGGCGGCGTAGGCGTCGGTCCACTTGCGGAGGGTTTCTAGTTTGCTTTCGTACTCGTTGCTGTAGGCCTCAGCGTAGATGCGCGCCTCCCGCTCCAGGAAATCGGCTTCTGGCTCGCCGGAGGTGAGCGCTCCTGCCAAGCGCAGGAAGAGGCTCTTCACCGCTTCCCGTTTGCTCTTCTCCCCCACGATGCGGCACCCCTCCGAATATTCGTAGTTCAGATTGCGGGCCAGGTGCTCTATCTCGGAGAAGTAGACAGCGGTGGAGACAGGCAGACGGGCGGCGTGGACGAAGATCTGGCTCCGTGGGATGCCCGCCGCCGAAATGGCGGACAGGTAGGTAAGGTGGTGCAGCAGGTCAAAGCCTAGGACGCTGTCGGCCGAGGGCTCCCCCTTTTTGGTGGGGGATTTAGAAGAGGCCCTCCCGCCGAGCCTGCGCAAGGATACGGAAAAGTTCATAGTAGTCCTTTATCCCTTTCTCTTTATGCAGTTTCTCCAGCACCTTTGCCCGCCGCTCAAGCAGGTTGTAAATCTCCCACTTACGATTGCCTACCAGGCCCCGGCGTGTAGCCACCTTCTGCTCCAGGAGATAACTGTTCTTGTCCCCGATAAACTCAAATGCATCCCGCACGGGGTCCCACCGGAAGACCTCCACAAAAGAGAAGGTGTTGGATGGTGGGTCGTAGCCCACTATCTCGCTAATGCTGAGAGCCCGCCGCCCCGTCTTGCCGTTGGGAAGGCGAACGGCGCTCATAATGAGGACGGCATTCAGGTTGTCTATGTATGTCTTAGGGATGTTGATGGGGTGGCCGGTAAGGCGCTGGATAAGGCGTTCCACCGTGGAGGCGTGGAAGGTGGCCATAACGGCGTGCCCAGTCTGCATGGCCTGGAAGGCGATGGCCCCCTCTTCCCCGCGGATCTCCCCTATGATGATGAGGTTTGGGCGCTGGCGCAGGGCGGCCTTGAGCAAGTCCATCATGGTTACGGTGGCCCCCTTCTCCCCGGCCCTGGGTGCTTTGGCCACCTCTCGCACCCAGTTCTGGTGGGGCACCTGGATCTCCGGGGTGTCCTCAATGGTAACGATCTTGGCCTCGGGGGGCACGAAAATAGTGATGGCGTTGAGGGCTGTGGTCTTGCCGGAAGCCGTCTCGCCGGAGACGAACAAGTTCATCCCCTCCTCCAGTAGGATGGAGAGGTAGGCGGCCATGCGGTAGTCCAAAGTCCCAAATTCAATGAGTTCAAAGATGCTGAGAGGCGTCTCGTTGAACTTGCGGATAGTGAAGTTGCTCCCACGCTGGGATACCTCTCGCCCGTAGACGATGTTTACACGGGAGCCATCGGGCAGGATGGCATCCACGATGGGGTTGCGCATGGTTACTGGGCGCTTTATTTGCTCGGACAGGCGGAGCACAAAGCGGTCCAGCTGCTCGTGGGTAGCGAAATGGATGGTGCTCTTCATGCTTTTGAACACCTTGTGCTCAAGGAACACGAAGCCCAGGCCGCTACAACTGATATCTTCAATGTATTTGTCCGAAATCATAGGCTGCAGGACGCCAAGTCCTACCTTATCGCGCACCATAAGGTATTTCACGGCTGCAAACTGTTGCGGGGTGAGATGCACTTTGCTGTTCTGCTCGTTGGTAGGTAGCAAGAAGATCCTCTTCCTGCTACCTTTCCCATTCCCGTTACCATTGCCTGGTGAGACCTTACAGACCTTCTCCAGTGCAGTAAGCAGGGCCTGGGTCTTCTCTTCCGCGGTCTTGGCGGCGGCGAACTCCCCTGCCAGGTCCAGCAGGCGCTCCTCAATTTTCGGGAGCACATCCTCCAGGCGCACAGCGAAGATAGGCTCCACAGGGATGTAGAGGGGGCGCTCCTCCTTTGGCGCTGTTACTACGTGAATGAACACCTCCTCAGAGACAGGGTAAAGGAGATTGTAGGGTTTCATATCCCCCAGTTTTCGGGAGAGGGTGGTATGGAAACGAGGGACGCCCAGTTGCCCGGTAGGCAGGGCGTGCAGGTAGCGGAGAAGGTGCACATTCCTCCGGCACTGCTCCTGCACCTCGGGAGGCAAGAAACGGAAGAGTGGGCACTGGAAAAGGTGCTCCTCTGCCTCCGCCTCGTGGGGCAGGACAAGGGTGCCCTGGCCTGCCATAGACCCCCCTTACGCTTTGGCCTTGGTGAAGGGGATAATGCGCATACCCCATGCCGGCTCCACATCAAAACTGACAATGTTGCCGGTGCTCTGCTCTGCCCCGCGCACCTTGGACACTAGAAGCACCCTCACCACGCGCTCCCCCAGGTTCTCTATACCCAGGTGCAAGTGGGCATCGCACAGAGAGCCGATACGCACCAGTAGGCTCTCGCTGAAGGCGTGGGAGTGGGCGGCGACGATAATAGTAGTGCCGTCGTTGCAGATGCTCTTGCACTCTTCAAAGAAGGCGATAACCTCCTCCGGCGGGGAGTGGACAACGAAGGAGGTGATAGCATCTATGGCCACCAGGTCTCGTTTCTCCTGGGCGCGCAGGGCCACCAGCAGGTTATGGAGTGTGCGCTCCCAGCGAATTTTCCCCTGCATAGCCTTGATGGGGAAAACCTTCAACCGCCCCAAGAGCAGGTAGTCCAGGATGTCCTGGTTCAGGCTCTGCATCTGTCTTACCAGGCTCTTGACCGTGTTCTCGGTGGTCAAGAGGGTGGCTGTAAATCCTCCCTTCAGGGAGCCCCACAGCATCTGCTGGATAAGCACCGACTTGCCCGAGTCCGATTGCCCTTCCACCAGGACCAGGGAGCCGGTGGGGATGCCCCCGCCCAACTTCTTGTCGATTTCTGGGTTTCCGGTGGAGATGGTGCGTTGCGCTCTCAGCGCGGTGGATGCCATACCTCGCCTCCTTTGCTTATGCTTGCCTCGGTTGCGTTGTCGGTAGGCCTTTATCCGCTTGATCACCACATTCTCCTATTACAAGCCCAAGGTGGTGGGCGAAAGATAAGGAAAGGGATAGGCCACCCATCCCCCAGGGGGAAGACACTGCCCTAGTCGCATCGTGGGTCCGTCCCAGAGAAGAAGGTGGATACCGACACCCCATTGGCTGCCGCGACAATCACCTGGTTGTTGCTGGAGGTGCGTGCGCTCGGGGATAGGCGCAGGTGCAGTTTTACCTCCTCCTGGGGGTCCAAGATGTTGGGCTGGAAGCGTTCTGGGATGTTGCTCTCCTGGTCTATATAGATGCCTTGCACTGTCCACTGGTTGTTGCCGGGTGTGGGGTTGCTGGTGTAGGCCAGGCGCTTCTGATAGTAAGTGCCCGTATTCTCGTAATACTGCACAAACACATCCCACGAGGAGAAGTGCAGGAGGGGCACCTCCCCAGTGTTTTTCAGAACCACATACACCTGTGGTCCGGTGCTGGAGGTGCACACCGCCCCTAGCCTGCTTCGGATGATCTGAAAGGAGGCACTCTCTCTTACACTCCAGCCATCCGACAGTTTGCGCAGGGCAGTGAAGGCGCTGTTGCCCACGAAGGCCACGCTGGTCAGCAGGAGGGCGACGCTGACCAGGGTTGCAACTGCACTGGCCACGGCCTATTCCCCTTAGTAACTGAACCATTGCTCAGCGTAGGCCCCGGATGGGGCTATGACCTTCACCAGGTAGGTGCCTGAGGATTGGGCAGAGGTGTAGTGGATGGAGATCTTGAGGGTAGCCATGCTCTTCCATTCGGTGTCGTTCTCCAGGGTGTAGGACCAGTTGGGGAAAGTGCCCCCGGCGTCTCCCACATAGGGAATACGCCGAAATGAGCCGGCCTTGCCGTAGAACACATCCACATCGGTGATGCCCAGGATACGGCTACTGCCCACATTCTTCACCCACACCGTTACATCAAAGTAGCCGTCGCCGTCGGTGTCCTGCCAGGTGCCGCTGGAGTCCAGTTCTCCGGTGGCGAAGACGATGGCGAGTTGCGTCTCAATACGCTCGTTCATTTGCTGGGTGGCGTTCACGATAGAGTTGCCCCCCCGCACGACGGCGGGATAGGCGCTCCTGACCACCACCAGGGTGGCCACCATGCCCGCAATGACCAGCAAGACTGTGCTGATTGCTTTGTCCATCCCCTACCCCTTTGGGCGTTCCTTCTGTGCGTGTTGGGAGGTCATAGCCTACCCTTGGGTGGCGTTAGCAGATGATTTGCCGACCTTCTACACGCTCCCACCCCTGCCTGAAGGCACGCTGATAGGTGCGAAGGCTCTCCACCGCAACCTGGGCAAGGACGCGGTAGCGAGAGGGGCGGCTTCTCAGGCACTGTTGCAAGGCATCCACGGGAACGGCGACCACTTCTAGGTCGCCCAAGGCCGTTACAGTGGCGAGATGGGGGGCACCGTCCACCAGGGAGAGCAGGCCGATGTCGGCTCCCGGCCCCAAGAAGTGGACGATGGCTCCAAAGTCCTGGGAGCCAGGGAGGGGCACCTCTATGACGGCCGCTGCCTTGCCGTGGATGACAAAGAACACCGCATCCACCGGCCTACCCTGTTGCACCACCACCTTCTCCGGCGTGAAACGGAGCCACTGAGCGTTATCTAGCAGGCGTTTGGCCTCTTTGCGGGAGAGGGTCTGGAGGAGCCTATTAGAGCGCAGGATGCACCAGCCATTTTCTGGCTCACCCTGCGAAGGGGTATGCCCTGGGACGCCATCGGTAGTGTGCTCTGTGGGATGCGCCAATTTCATCGCTTGTGCTCCTCTCGCTCTGGTGTTTCCAGCATGCCAGAGGTCAGGTTGACAGAAGTAGAGGGTATGCCCTTACCCGAGGCAACCTTATCCTACAAAGATTAGGTGGGGAGTTATGGGCAGTGTTAGCGGTGATACCAGCAGGCGTGTGTGGGGGCGACACCTGCGGTGCAGCCATAGAACAAGCGACGGGAGGGTTGGGGAACAGCCCTAGGCGTATCCCTCACCCCAGCGGTGAGGGATTACCTGCTGTTGACTACAGGGAACCCCTGCGGAAACAAGGGTAGGCCTGCGCTATGGAGCCTGTGCCCTTGCCGTGGATGCGCTTGATGTGCTAAGCTTCCGATGATGGCCAACACCCCTAACCCGTTCTTCGTCCGCCTGGAGGCTTCCGCCCAGGCCAACCAGAGCCTCCTGTGCATCGGCCTTGACCCCGACCCGAGCCTGTTACCCATTCCCGACCTTACAGCCTTTTTGACAGGGGTTATTGAGGCCACCCACGACTTAGTGTGTGCCTACAAGCCCAATCTGGCTTTCTACGAAGGGCTGGGATGGGAAGGGTGGAAAGCCCTGGAGGCGGTGTGCAAGGCCATCCCCTCTTCTGTCCCGGTCATCGCCGACGCCAAGCGGGGCGATATCGGCCCCTCGGCCCGCTGGTATGCGCGCGCCCTTTTTGAGGTGTGGGGCTTTGACGCTGCAACGGTGAACCCCTACCTGGGGCAGGATGGGGTTCAACCTTTTCTGGACTACTCCGACCGTGGGGTGTATCTACTGTGCAGGACTTCCAACCCTGGCGCACGGGATTTTCAAGACCTGGTGGCTACCTCCCCATACGGGGGAGAATCCCTCCCCCTATATCAGTGGGTGGCTGTCCAGGCCAACGCCTGGAACACGCACGGCAACCTTGGGCTGGTAGTGGGGGCCACCTATCCCCAGGAGATGGCCCTTGTGCGCGCCCTATGTCCGAACTTGCCCTTTCTGGTGCCCGGTGTAGGCACCCAAGGGGGCCAGGTGGAGCAGGTAGTAGCCGGTGGTCTGGCAACCGAGTGGCTGGGGCTGGTCATAAATGTATCGCGGGCTGTCTTGTATTCGCAGGAAGGGGGAGGCTCCTGGCAGGAAAGGGTGCGGCGCTCCGCCCAGGCTTGGCGGGGGCGCATCAACCAGGCTCTCCAGGCGCAGGGAAGGGGGTGGAAGGGTGCGCCCGCCCCTTGACATAAAGATTGGCGACATCTTGCTTTTGCGCAAGCCTCACCCTTGCGGAGGGAGCGAGTGGCGGGTTTACCGCGTTGGGGCGGACATTGGCCTGCAGTGTTGCACCTGCGGGCGGCGCGTCTTGCTCCCCCGTTTCCGGGTGGAAGGCAGGGTGAAACGCCTCACTCGCCACCCACAAGAGGAACAGCCGGCAGGTTGACACTTTCCTTCGCATATTGCTACACTAGGGATGCTTGCTGCTCCAAGGGAGGCCCAATGCCCGAAGGGGATGCCCTCCAGCGCTTCCAGGAAGCGGAGAAGCGGTGGAGGGAAGAAACTGCCACCGCCTCGGAGGAGGCGCGCCACTACTTTACCCTCTCCAATCTGCCTGTGGAGCGTCTCTACACCCCTCTGCACCTGAAGGACACCGACCCCCTCCGAGACATTGGCCTCCCTGGCCAGTATCCCTTTACACGGGGCATTCACCCTACGGGGTATCGGGGCAAACTGTGGACCATGCGCATGTTCGCCGGCTTCGGCACCGCCGAAGAGACCAACGCCCGTTTCAAGTTCCTCCTTCAGCATGGGGAGACGGGCCTCTCCACCGCCTTTGATATGCCCACCCTCTACGGCTACGATACCGACGACCCACGGGGGTGTGGGGAGTTCGGTAAGTGTGGGGTGGCTATCTCCTCTTTAGCCGATATGGAAGTGCTTTTTGACGGTATCCCTATAGACCAGGTTACGACTTCTATGACCATTACCGCCCCAGCCGCTGTGATTTGGGCCATGTATCTGGCGACGGCCGAGAAGCGGGGTATCCCCTGGGAGCGCCTAGGGGGCACCATTCAGAATGACATCCTCAAGGAATACATCGCTCAGAACGAGTATGTCTTTCCACCGAAGCCCTCCCTGCGCCTGGTAGTGGACACAATAGAGTTTGCCAGCAGGTATGTGCCCCGCTGGAACCCCATCAGCATCAGCGGCTACCACATACGGGAGGCCGGCTCTACGGCAGTGCAGGAACTGGCCTTTACCCTGGCCGACGGCTTTACCTATGTGGAGCACTGTTTGGAGCGGGGCCTGAAGGTGGACGATTTTGCCCCACGCCTGAGTTTCTTCTTCAATGTGCATAACGACTTCTTTGAGGAGATCGCGAAGTTCCGCGCGGCGCGGCGCATTTGGGCCAGGGCCATGCGAGAGCGCTACCGTGCTCAGAACCCACGCTCCTGGTGGCTCCGCACCCACGCCCAGACGGCGGGCGCCTCCCTCACTGCCCAACAGCCCGAAGTGAATATTATCCGAGTGACCCTACAGGCTCTGGCCGCCGTTTTGGGGGGTGCTCAGTCTCTCCACACCAACTCCCTGGACGAGGCGTGGGCGCTCCCTTCGGAGAAGGCGGTGCTCCTGGCCCTGCGCACCCAGCAGGTCATCGCCCACGAAACGGGGGTGGCCAACACCGTTGACCCCCTGGGGGGAAGTTACTTCTTGGAACACCTGACCAATCTAATAGAGCAGGCTGCCAACGATTACTTCCGCCGTATAGAAGACCTGGGTGGGGTGCTCCGGTGCATTGAAAACGGCTTCTTTATTCGGGAGATTGCCGACGCCTCCTACCGCTACCAGCGGGAGATAGAGGAGGGGAAGCGCACTATCGTGGGTGTCAACGCCTACACAGTGGAGGAGCACCTGGAAATACCCCTTCTTCGGGTAGACAAGGAGGGGGAACGGCGCCACCTGGAGCGCCTTAACACCGTCCGCCGCACCCGCTCTCAGCGAGAGGTCCAGCGGAGCCTTCAGGCCCTGCGCAAAGCGGCGCGTGGCACTGAGAACCTTATGCCGTTCATCCTGGACGCCGTCCGCCAGTATGCCACCCTGGGGGAGATTATGCAGGTGCTCCGGGAAGAGTGGGGCGAATACCAACAGCAGGCGGGGCTCTGAGCCGGTTTCCAAAGTTCAAGGACAGTCCCCAGAATCCCCTTGCACATTCCTACAACGGTGCCAGACACTGCTGGTAAAGGAGGTTTTCTATGCGCATTACTCTCAGCGTTATCAAGGCGGACATCGGTGGGTATGTGGGCCATTCAAGCATGCATCCGGAACTGGTGAGCACTGCCCAGGAGATGCTGGAGCAGGCACGCCGTCGGGGCACCATTATGGACTACAGGGTTATGGGCTGTGGGGACGATTTGCAGCTGATCATGACCCACACCCGTGGAGAGGACAACACCGAGGTGCACCAACTGGCTTTTGAAGTCTTCAAGGCCGGCACTCAGGTTGCCAAGCGCCTGAAACTCTACGGCGCAGGCCAAGACATCCTCAGCGACGCCTTCTCGGGCAACATAAGGGGTATGGGACCTGGTCTGGCGGAGATGGAGATGGAGGAGCGCCCCTCGGAGCCTGTCATCGTCTTTATGGCAGACAAGACCTCGGCGGGGGCATGGAACCTTCCCCTCTACAAGATGTTTGCTGACCCCTTCAACACCGCTGGCCTTGTCATCGCCGAAAGCCTGCACCGGGGCTTTGCCTTTGAGATCCAGGATGTGAAAGCCCACAAGAAGATCATACTAAACGCCCCTGAAGAGGTTTACGACATGCTCATGTTTATGGGGGCGCCCTCCCGCTACGCCGTGAAGCGTGTTTACAACCGGGCCACGGGAGAGATTGCAGCGGTGTCCTCCACCGAGCGCCTAGCGGAGATTGCAGGGCGGTATGTTGGAAAAGACGACCCGGTGCTGGTGGTGCGGTGTCAGGGCAACTTCCCAGCGGTAGGGGAGGTGCTGGAGCCTTTCGCCCATCCCTTCATTGTAGAGGGGTGGATGCGTGGGAGCCACCACGGCCCCCTGATGCCCACCTCCTTCAAGGATGCCAACCCATCCCGCTTTGACGGCCCCCCCAGGGTAATCGCCGCTGGCTTCCAGTTGGCCGAGGGGCGGCTGGTCGGCCCCCGTGACCTCTTTGACGACCCCGCCTTTGACCAAGCCCGGCAGGAGGCAAACCTGCTGGCTAGCATGTTGCGCCGCCACGGCCCCTTTGAACCCCATCGCCTCCCCTTGGAGGAAATGGAATACACCACTATGGCGGGTATTATGCGCCGCCTGGGGGAGCGCTGGGAGCCTCTGTAGGCCCTACCACACCCGTTTCAGGCGGGGGTTGGGGGTAATGCCTGGGATGCGACCCCGCTTGGCCAGGGGCCTGCCTTCCACTTCGTGGATATCGGCGGTGAAATCGTTGGGCGGTGCCGAGGTGATGTAGCCCCCCACCCCGAAGGCGTTGACCGGCGCCCCGGCCTCTACGAAGGCGCGGATGCGCCCCGGGTTCAGCCCCCCACTTACCACAATCTGCACATGCCGGAAGCCATTCAGGTCCAGGTGGGCGCGCACCTCCTTCACTAGGTCAATGGTTACCCGTCCTCGCTCTACAGGGGTGTCCATGCGCACCCCTTGCAACCTATTGCCCAGGGCCCGGGCCACCCGAACGCTCTCCTCTACTTCGTCTTTGAAGGTGTCTACGAGGGCGATACGGGGGACATCCGGTGGCAAGAACTTGTCAAACAACTCCACAGCGCGCACCGTGTCCCCAACGCACAGGATAAAAGCGTGGGGCATAGTGCCGGCGGCCACTACGCCCGCTAGCCTGGCCCCGGCAATGGAGGAGCAGGAGGTGCACCCTCCCACCACAGCGGCGTAATCCATAACCGCCGCCACTCGTGGGTGCACATGCCTTGCCCCAAAGGAGACCACGGGTATGCCCTTGGCCGCCTCCACACACTCCCGGGCTGCGGTAGCCCAGCCGGTGCAGTGGGCCAGGATGCCACACAGGGCCGTTTCGTAGACGCCGAACGCGGTGTAGGGAGCTTTGATGCGCAGAGCCACCTCTTTGCGAGACACAGGCGTGCCCTCTTCCAAAGCCCACACTTCGCTCCCCTTCTTGGGGAGCACCTGCTCCAATAGGGCTAGGGCCTCTTTCATTCCGCAAAGGATGCCATCCCGCTGAGGGAAGAACTCCATGCTCACCACCGGGTTTATACCCGCCCGCTGCAGCACACTGATAGTGCGCTGGAAGTAGACATCGGCTGTGTCGCTAGATAGAACCTCAGGGTCAATAGGGAAGGCAGGTGCCATGAAAACCTCCCGCTGAGATACCCACTGCAGGAAAGGGATGCGCAGTGAGCCTCTTCCCCTGTTTATGATAAGGGTTTTGGCCTGGCTGACGCACGGGAGGGGCGACCTGTGTAGGCGGGCGCTATCCCTTTCTGGTAGGATGGCAAGGGGAATACTATGCAGAACCAGGCCGACCTGGGTGCTACCCGCATCGGCGGGAAACTCTTCCGCTGGGGGGAACGCACCTATGTTATGGGAATCCTGAACCTTTCCCCAGACTCCTTTTCGGGGGATGGCATCGTTGACCCCGAGGCTGCCGTGGAGCGGGCTCTGGCCATGGAGCAGGAGGGGGCGGACATCATTGATGTGGGGGGGCAGTCTACCCGCCCACCACAGGTCTACCCTGGTGCACGCCTCGTCTCGCAGGAGGAGGAACTGAGGAGGGTAATTCCAGTGGTGCGGCGCTTGGCGCGGGTGCTGAAGGTGCCCATCAGCATAGACACTTTCAGAGCGGAGGTGGCCTATCAGGCCATTGCCGAAGGGGCGTCTATGGTAAACGATGTGTGGGGGTTTACTGCCGACCTCCAGATGGCCCGTGTGGTAGCCCAGGCGGGGGTGCCCGCTGTGCTTACCCACAACCAGCACGGCTACCACTACCAAGACCTGATTCCCGACATTGTCCAGTGGCTTCGGAGGCAGGTGGACAGGGCGGTGCAGGAAGGGATGGCGGTGGAGAACATAATCGTGGACCCCGGCTGGGGGTTTGGGAAGCGAGCAGAGCATAACCTGGAGGTATTGCGGCGGCTGGGGGAGGTTCGCTCGGCCTTGGGGCGTCCCCTGCTGATCGGCACCTCCCGCAAGCACACCATCGGCTTGGTGCTGGGGGTTCCGGTTCAGGAGCGTCTTGAAGGCACGGCGGCCACCGTCGCCCTGGCCATTGCCCAGGGGGCGGACTTGGTGCGTGTCCACGATGTTAGGGCGATGGTTCGTGTAGCCCGTATGGCCGATGCAGTGGTGCGTGGGTGGCGCCGCCCGGAGGGTGTATGACCCTGGCTTACCTGGGTCTAGGCTCTAACCTGGGCGACCGGGAAGGGCACATGCGCGGTGGGGTGCGCCGCTTGATGGCTAGGGGGGTCAGCGTTGTCGCCTTCTCTGCCATTTACGAGACAGCCCCCCAGGGCTACCCCGACCAGCCTCCCTTCTTGAACTTGGTGGCCTGCGTCCAAACGCACCTCGGCCCCTACGCCCTGCTTGAGGCGTGCCTTTCTGTGGAGCAAGAGGAGGGCCGCACACGCCCTTTCCCTAACGCCCCCCGCACCTTGGATGTGGACATCCTGCTATACGACGAGCGGGTTATCGCTTGCCCCCGTCTGACGGTGCCTCACCCCCGTCTGGCAGACCGGGCCTTTGCCCTGGTGCCCCTGTGCGATCTGGCCCCCGACATCGTGCACCCTGTCATGGGCCTCTCCTTCCGCGCCCTTTCGGAGCGTGTGGAAGCACAGGGCATACGGCGGTGGAATCCACCTCCTGCGCACTGGTGTGTGGAAGCAGGTTAGGCAGTTCGCAACGAAGGGGGCAAGAGGTTGGGGATGCCGTCCTCAATAGGGTAGGTCTCCTTGCACTGTGAGCAGGTAAGGCTCCCCTTGACGATGTCGTCCCCCACCTCCTGCTCCACAGCGAGAGACAATGGGCCTTTACACACCGGGCAGGCCAGGATGTCCATTAGGTCTCGTCGCATGGGCCTCCTTTCCGGGGCGCAGGCTATAGGCTATTAGGGCCAGGCCGCTAACAGCGGCCCCCAGGTTGGCTACTGTGCCGGCCCAGGCCGGTGACACCCCTCCCAGGCGTGTTGGGGACAGCCACGCGTCTAATAGAGCGTAGCACAACAGGAAGAGGCCAGCCAGCCGTCCAGCGGGCTG
>JBKBKV010000002.1:0-23005 GCA_046294495.1 Dehalococcoidia bacterium
CCCTTGGCCAGGGCCGGGTCTTCCGTTAGGGCGCGGCGCACCCCTATGTTGGCTAGGCGCAGCAGATAGGGGAAGATGGCGTTGGAAAGGGCTATGCTGGCTGTTTTAGGGTATGCCCCAGGCATATTGTCCACTGCGTAGTGGATGACGCCGTGGAGGGTGTAGACCGGCGCAGCGTGGGTTGTTTTGTGGGTTGTCTCCACGCATCCCCCCTGGTCCACCGAGATATCAATGACCACGCTCCCTGGTGCCATGCTCTCCACCATCTGGCGGGTAACAACCTTTGGGGCGCGAGCGCCCGGCACCAGCACGGCTCCCACAACCACATCGGCCTGTGCCACGCTCTCCCCCACCGAGGTATAGGTAGAGAAAAGCGTGGAAAGCCTTCCTGATATGCTCAGCTCCGCCTGGCGTAGGCGCTCCTGGTTCCTATCCAGAAGGGTTACCAGGGCACCCATAGAGGCAGCCACCCGGGCTGCGTTGAGCCCTACCGTCCCTGCCCCCACTACAACCACCGAGGCGGGGCGGGTGCCAGGCGCACCGGCCAGGAGCGTTCCCTTTCCCCCCACGGGACGCTGGAGGTAGAAGGCACCGATGACGGCGGCCATCCGTCCGGCGATTTCACTCATAGGTATGAGGAGGGGGAGGGAGCCATCGGGTAGTTGGACGGTCTCGTAGGCGATGGCGATAACACCGCTGCGCAGGAGGGCGTGGGACACCTCTGGGTAGGCTGCAAGGTGCAAGTAGGTGAACAGCACCTGCCCGGGGCGCAGGAGTTCATACTCCTGGGGCTGGGGCTCCTTAACTTTGACCACTAGGTCGGCATTGCCGAACACCTCGGGGGCGCTAGATGTGAGGCGCGCCCCCGCCTTCGCATAGGCTTCGTCGGGGAAGGCCGAGCCTTCCCCTGCCCCGCGCTCCACCAGCACAGTGTGGCCGTTGTGCACCAGTTCATAGACTTTATCCGGGGTAAGGGCAACACGATGCTCTTCTGTCTTGGTCTCCCGTGGCAGGCCGATGCGCATACTGCCCCCTTTCTGGTCAGGAAAACCCTAGCACCCCCTCACCAGCGTGTCAACGGCGAAGTGCGAAAGTCGGCAGAAAACTCCCTCATACCGAGGCCAGGGAGAGGGCGCTCTGCATTAGGGAGAGGAAGACAAACCGCCCATCTGTGCCGCCCACATCGGCTTCACAGCACCGTTCCGGGTGGGGCATCATTCCCAGCACATTCCCCCGGCGATTGACAACGCCGGCGATATTGTTCAGGGCGCCATTGGGGTTAGATTGGGGGGTAATGCGTCCCTGGGCGTCGCAGTAGCGGAAAAGCACCTGGCCGTTGCGTTCCAACTCTGCCAGGGTGTCTGGATCGGCGTAGTAGCGTCCCTCTCCGTGGGAGATGGGAATGCGGAGCACCTGCCCCGGCCGACAGGCGGAGGTAAACGGTGAGGCGGTGTTCTCTACCCGGAGGTGCACCCATTGGCAACGGAACTCCAGGTGGTCGTTGCGTAGAAGGGCGCCCGGCAGTAGCCCCGCCTCGCAGAGGATTTGAAAGCCGTTACAAATGCCCAGAACCAAGCGCCCCCGTTCAGCCATGCTCTGCACCGCCTCCATCACAGGGGAGAAGCGGGCGATGGCACCAGGACGCAGGTAGTCGCCAAAGGAGAAGCCGCCTGGCAGGATAGCGCAGTCGTAGCGGGCTAAGTCTTGTTCCTTGTGCCAGATGAAGTCAACCTCTTGTTCAAAGACCTCCCGTAACACCCACCAGCAGTCCAGGTCGCTCCAGGTGCCCGGGAAGACGATGACGGCGAAGCGCATAGTAGTCAGGGGGTCTTGCCTTCCAGGAGCTCGCTAACGATGGCGCTCACCAGGGCGCCTTCGGCTTTGCCCCGTACCTGGGGCATTAGACGCCCCATAACCTTTCCCTTATCCGCGGGGCCTTTGGCCCCTGTCTCTTGGATTGCGCGCCGGGCCAGGTCCACCACTTCCTCACGCGTCAGTTGTTTCGGCAAGTAGCCCAGGAGTATGGCCAGTTCCTGCTCCTCTTTGGTAGCCAGGTCTTCCCGCCCCCCTTTGCGGAAGGCTTCAATGCTCTCCCTGCGTTGCTTTACCTCTCGCTGGGTAACAGCGATGGCTTCCTCCTCGGTCAGGGGGTGGCCCTTGGCGATTTGTTCGTAGGCAAAAGCAGAACGAAGCAGCCGAAGCACATCCCTCCGGCGGGTGTCGCCTTTCCGGACTGCGTCCAACAGGTCCTGCTGAACCCGCTCCTGCAGGGTGGACATTCTAGGAGTTGCGCAGGCTCTTGCGCAGTTTGGTGGCCGCCTTTTTCTTGCGCTTCAGGCTAGGGGGCTCAAAATGCTCGTGTTTGCGGGCGGCAGAAAGGATTCCATCCTGCTGAACACGCTTATTGAAGCGCTTCAGCAGGCTCTCAAAAGATTCGCCTTCCTGGAGGACAACATAGGTCAAAAGCCATCACCTCCTTCGCTGGGTAGTGGTCCTGGCTTGGGCGTAGCACCCAGAGCCTATTATAAGGGTGGGAGAGGCATCCGTCAACTTGGCACCTCACGGCTTCTGGGCGTATAGTGAAAAGCGAGGGCGATAATGAGCGTATCGGCTGCCACGCCTAGGCTTCAACCGGGGCAACGCCTGCGTCTGCTTCTGGGGGAAGTGGGGAGGCTAGGGGAATGCCAGGCCTCTGTGGACGGCCAGTGCCTCTGGGTATTTGGAGGTATTCCTGGGGAGGAGGTTGTAGGCGAGGTGGTGCGGTCCCATAGGGGGTATGTAGCCGCGAGGGTTGTGGAGGTGGTGTGCCCCTCCCCCCATCGCGTGGCCCATCCCTGTCCCTACTTCTGGCCCTGCACGGGATGCCAGTGGCAACATATAGAGTATTCCTACCAGTTGCATCTAAAGCAGGAGATAGTAGCCCGCTCCTTGCAGACCACTCCACACCTGCAGGGTGTGCCCGTGCGAGAGACCCTTCCAAGCCCTCGGGTCTTCGGGTATCGTAACCACGCCCGTTTCACCATAGGCCCCTACGGGAAAGTGGGCTTTGTCAATCGTACTACGCGGGAGTTCGTAGAGATACCCTCCTGCTTGCTTATGCACCCCTGGATCAACGAGGCTCTGGCCCATCTGCAGGGCAAGTGCGCCGAAACAACCCAGTTGTCCATCCGCTATGGGGTGAACACTGGGCAGTGGCTTATTCAACCTGCGCTCCTGGAGCCGACGATTACCCTGCCAACCGGACAGAAGGCCTATGAAGAGGCCCTTCTGGGTAGGCGCTTCCGCATCGCTTCACCCTCTTTCTTCCAGATCAACACCCTTCAGGCGGAGCGGATGGTGCTGGCTGTCAAGGATGCTCTGGCGCTGAAGGGCAAGGGCTTGCTGGTAGATGCCTATGCGGGGGTAGGCACCTTTGCCATCCTGCTAGCCCCCTATGTGGAGCAGGTAATCGCTGTGGAAGAGGCTTCTTCCGCAGTGGAGGATGCTCGTCTCAACGCCTATGGTATCGCCAATATAGACTTCCGCCGCGGGAAGGCGGAGGTAGTGTTATCATCCCTTGAGGAGCGCCCCGACGCAGTTATTGTTGACCCGCCTAGGCATGGGTGCCACCCCCGTGCCCTGGAGGCACTTCAGCGTCTCGCCGCCCCCAAACTGGTCTACATCTCCTGCAACCTGGAGGCGCTGGTGCGAGACCTCAATGTTTTGGCCCAAGGCCCTTATAGGGTGGTGTGGGTGCAGCCGGTGGACATGTTCCCCCACACCTACCATATTGAATGCTTGGCCCTCTTGACATTGGGGAACGGGCAATGAACTTCCTGAACATCGGGACGATGGAACTGCTGTTCATACTCCTCATTGCCCTGCTGGTGCTGGGGCCGGAGAGGCTGGTATCTACGGCTCGCAAGGTAGGGAAGGCGGTAACCCGCTTTCGCAAGGCCACCGAGGACCTGCCCTCACTTCTCGAGGAGATAGAGACGCCCCCACCCCAGCCTCCACCGGGTGCATTGCCTCGCCAAGGACGCCTCACTGGGCCGTCGCCCCCTTCGCCGTCGCCGCCGTCTGACCCTCACCAGAAGGAGTAGGGGTATATGTTTCGGGACAGTAGCGCCCCTCTCCGTTACCATCTGGAGGAACTGCGGAAGCGCTTGCTTATTGCCCTGCTGGCAGTGGCGGTGGCTACTGGCGCCTCTTTCACCTTCTACAGGCAGGAGGTGGAACTCCTGTTGAGGCCTGCCCAGGGGTATGCGTCCATCACAGGCAAGCCCATCTATACCGATGTAACGGAACTCCTGGGCGTCGTTATGAAGGTGTCTCTGCTTTTTGGGTTCGTGGGGGCTTTCCCGGTGGTGCTCTACCAGGTGTTGATGTTTGTGGCCCCTGGCCTTACCGCGCAAGAGCGCCGTTTTGTCTTCACCGCCCTGCCGGCGGCATTGGTGCTTTTTGGGGGTGGGGTTGCCTTCGCCTACTTTATCTTGTTACCCCCTGCCTTGCGCTTCCTTCTGACCTTTGGGAACGACCTGGCCACCCCAATGATTCGTATCGGCGCCTATGTGAACCTGGTGGTAACTCTCCTGTTTTGGGTAGGGCTGGTGTTTGAGATGCCTCTGGTGGTGTTTATTCTGGCGCGCCTGGGGGTTGTTTCACCCGAGGCGCTGGTGCGTGGGTGGCGAGTGGCGGTGGTGGGGGCCTTCGTGCTGGGGGCCGTGATTACACCCACCTTTGACCCTGTGAACCAGAGCCTTGTAGCAGGGCCGCTCATCGTGCTCTATACCCTAAGTATCGGCCTGGCCTTCCTGGCGCGACGCCAGCGTGGAGTGGTGCGACGCGCTGTGCGTGCCGAGCCTACCTAGCACTCCCTTTCCCACAAACCTGTAAGGGCCACCTGGCTCTGCCAGGCCAGGGCAACGGCTCGCCCCAGCGCCTCCAGCCCTGGCTCGCCAACGGGAAGCCAGTGGGGATGGACAATGGGGGTAAAGGCCCTTAGGAAGGGACACTCCTTCAGCAGGGCATTGAGGAGAAGACGGTCTCCCCCGAGGAAGAGGGCTTCAAGAGATGTCTTGTAGGGTTCCCAGCGTTCTTGAACCAAATCGCACACCTGCCGAAGCAGGTGGTGCACCTGCTCTCTCCGTCGCCGTTCAAAACGCGGCGCGGAGGAGCCTCCGGCCTTGTTACGCCCCTGCACATAACGGGAGCCTACTTTGTGCTGCCGTAGGCTCTCTCCTTCGGCTATTCCCAGGGCATATCCACCTCGGCGCACCAATAGCAGGCCGAAGCGCGCCGGCCGTTCATACAGGGCGTTGAAGAGGGGGCTATCCCAGGTAGCCTCCACGGCTTCCCGGTCGACCCTGAAAGGGGGCAGAACCCATACCTGGCGCACAGGCGCCCAGAAGCAGACCACTCCCATAGGCCACGCCAGAAGGGGGTCCTTGTCTTCTCCCATGGCGGCCAGTGCCTCTGCCACTTGGGGGCAGATGCTTCCCAAAGGGTGTTGAGGAGGGCATAGCACCGTAAACGCCCCCTGGGGCCCGGGGGCCATGCTTTGAAGGAAGGCAAGGAGCCTCCCCTTGCGCCACCATTCCCAGGTTACCATGTCATATCCTATAAGGCCCTTTGAGCACCAGTATATGGCACTGTGGGCGTTGCCCCCGAAGTTTATACTTATCCCAGGGGGTGTTCTATGCGTTACCTGATTATGCGCCTGGCTGGAACGCTGGCCTTGCTCTTTGCTATGCTGAACCTCCTGGCAGGGGTAGTCGGTGGGGTAGCGGCGCTCACCCTACTGCCGGGTTTGATAGAAGACCTGAGCGGCGCCCCGGAACTGCGGACATTGGCGGGACCGACAGCCTTAGGGGTCCTTGTGGTGGGCGTTTGTAACGCCCTTCTTCTCTACGGCTTGGGGCACATGGCGTGGCTTGTGCCCCACCTCGCCCGCCGGGTGCAAAGGCTGGAGTCCAAACCTTCCCCCTGATTGGGCAAGTGGGTATAATAGGCTACGAGACAGGGGAGGGAGTCCTATGCGTGTGGTTTTTGAAGAGGCAGTGCGCTGTCTAGAGCGAGGCGAGCCTTGTGTGGTGGCCACAGTGGTGCGCACAAAAGGCTCTACCCCCCAGAAGCCGGGCGCCCGCCTGCTGGTGCGCTCGGACGGCTCGGCGGTGGGCACCCTGGGGGGTGGATGTGTAGAAGGGGACATCTGGTTCGCCGCTAAGACGCTCCTGCGCGAGGGGGGTGGCCCCGAGGTGCGGGAGTATGTGCTGAACGAGGAACTGGCCGCACGGGATGGGCTAGTCTGCGGGGGCACCATGTATTTCCTCCTGGAACCTATCCTAGAGCCAAGGTTGTTCCTTCCCCAGGCCCGAGCCATTCTGAAGGCGTATGGAGGTGGCCCGCCTGTGGCCCTGGCCTCCCTCCTGCGCCCGCCCAGCAGGGGCGTTGGCTCTGTGGGGAGCCGCCTCTTGGTGGGTAGCGATGGGAGTGTGAACGGGACCCTAGGAAGCCCCACCCTGGACGCTCTTGCCATCGCCCGCGCCCAGGAGTTGATGCGCTACGGCGAGACTGCCTATCTCGCTACAGAAGATGGCGTAGAGATTTTCCTGGAAGGGTTCACCAGTCCACCGTCGCTGGTGCTGTGCGGAGGCGGGCACATCGGCAAGGCCCTGGCTACCCTGGCTACCTTCTTGGGCTTCCGCTTCTTTGTGATAGACGACCGCCCCGAGTTTGCCAACAGGGAGCGTTTCCCCAACGCCGAGCGAACTATTGTGGCGCGCTACGACGAGGGCCTCCAGCAAGTCCCCATCAACCCCAACACGGCCATCATCGTTGCCACCCGGGGCCACCGCTGGGACGATATGGCCCTGGAGGCAGCCGCCCGTTCCCCGGCGGGGTATGTGGGGCTGGTAGGTAGCAGGCGCAAGACCATCCTCATCTATGAAGCGTTGCTTCGCAAAGGCCTCCCTGAAGAGCGCCTGAGGGATATCCACGCCCCTATAGGGCTGGACATCGGCGCACGCACACCTGAGGAGATTGCTCTCAGCATTATGGCTGAGGTGCTTATGGTGCGGAACCGGGCGTCGGGGCAACCCATGCGCTTGGAGGAGCGCCTTCTGCAGAAGGCGAAGGAGAAGGCCCTGGCAGAGTCGCGAGGATAGTATTGTGGCTGGGGTCAGCGCCATCCTCTTGGGGGCGGGGGAGTCCTCCCGCATGGGCCAGCACAAGGCGCTCCTACCCTGGCATGGCAGGCCCCTACTCCAGTATCAGATAGCATCCCTGGCCCAGGCCGGTGTCCAAGAGACTATTGTCGTTTTGGGCGCGGATGCAGTGCGCTTAGCGCCCTTTGTGCGGGGCCCAGGCAACCTCGTTGTCCTTATTAACCCATCGTGGCCACAAGGGAAGACCACCTCCCTTATTCTGGGGATGCGGGAGGTGTCCCGTTGGGCCACCGGCATATTGGTGCTGGCGGTAGACCAGCCCCGCCCTCCGGAAGTGCTGGCACGCCTGGTAGAGTTGCATCAGCGCCAGGCTCCCCTTATCGTATTGCCGGTGTTTCAGGGTAGGCGTGGCCACCCCCCGATTTTCCACCGCATATTGCTCCCCGAACTGCTGGAGGTGCGAGAGGAGAGCAAGGGACTTCACGCGGTGGTGGAGCGCCACCGCGCCGAAACCGTGGAAATCCCTATAGATTCCCCTATCGTTCTTGCAGACTTGAATACGCCCCAGGATTACCAGGAGGCCCGAAAGCGCTATGGCGCATAGGGGTATGGGAAGGCTGTGGGAGGTGGGCCTCTTCCTACTTCTTTGTGTAAGGAGTGGCTATGGACTTCCTTACCGCGCTGTTTCTGCTGGGTTTCGGCGTCTTCACAGGGGCGCTTGGCACGCTGGTGGGTGTGGGAGGGGGGTTTCTCGTGGTGCCTGTATTCCTGTTACTCTTTCGCCAATTGTCGCCTACGGATATCACCACCATCTCCCTGGCGGCTATCTTCCTGGGAAGCATTTCAGGGCTTTTAGCCTACGCCCGCATGAAGCGCATAGACTACCGTAGTGGGGTGGTTTTTGCACTGGGAACTGTGCCTGGGGCAGTGCTGGGAGCGAACCTGGTGCGACTGGTTCCAAGGGGGCCGTTTCAGGTGCTCTTTGGGAGTGTGCTGGCGCTTGTGGGGATGTATCTTGTGGCGCGGCCTTCCTTGCGCCCGCGCCCCTCACGACAAGGCCCCAATCGCCACATCACCGACCGCTATGGGCAAACCTTCAGTTACCGGGTGGTGTTGGGCTGGGGCCTGGTGATCAGCGTAGGGGTAGGGGTGCTTTCGTCCCTGCTGGGTATAGGCGGGGGTGTGTTTCAGGTGCCGGCAATGGTGGCGTGGCTAGGTGTGCCTCCCCTTATCGCCGCCCCAACTTCTGTGTTCATTCTCTTTTTCACATCGGGGAGTGCTACGCTCACTCACGCCGTTGCCGGGCACCTGAACGCGGTTTGGTTGTATGTAATTTTTTTGGCGGGGGGTATGGTGCTTGGCGCTCAGGGTGCGGCGCGCCTGGCGAGGCGCATTGCCAGCGGTGTGCTGGTGCGTTTGCTGGGGTTTGCCCTGGGAGGCACTGGCGTTTACTTGCTATTGTTAGGGTTGGGGGTCGTGGGCGGCGCAGGGCGGTGAGGCCGTCGCCTACCCGCCTTGCTGCTTCCCCCGAAAAGGCTTCTTGGGTATGCTCTAGAGGATAAGGCCACTGCTCTGCGCTTTTGGGGGAGCGATGCGTATTGCTGTAATGGGAAGTGGCGGGATAGGGGGCTACCTGGGCGGCCTCCTGGCCCGCGCTGGACACCAGGTAACCTTTATCGCCCGAGGGGAGCACTTGCGGGCTATCCGAGAGCGGGGCTTGGCAGTGGAAAGCGCCCGTAGCGGCGTGTTTCGGGTGTATGCCCAGGCCACCCAGGAGCCCTCTACTGTGGGAACCGTGGACCTCGTCCTTTTCTGCGTAAAGACCTACAGCAATCCGGAGGCCATCCCCGCTATAGCCCCTCTTATGGGGCCGGAGAGCGTGGTGCTGACGCTACAGAATGGTGTGGACAACGGGGAGCAACTGGCAGCGGCGTATGGTGCGCACCGGGTTATGGCCGGTGCTATCTATGTGGAGAGCCGCGTCAAGGAGCCGGGTGTCATCGCCCAGTCGGGGCCATTGGGTCGGGTGGTGTTCGGGGAGTTGGACGAGAAGGACACTCCTAGAGGCCGTGCGCTGGAGGAGGTCTTCCGGCAGGCTGGGATGGATGCGCTCTTCACAACGGCCCTGCGCAAGGAACTGTGGAGCAAGTTGCTTTTTATCGCTTCCATGAGCGGCGTGGCCTGCCTGGCACGGACCCCTATCGGAGAGTGGATGGAGTTTCCCCCTACCAGGGAACTCTTCGTGCAGGCTATGCAGGAGGTGGAGCGGGTAGCCCGTGCCTTGGGTATCCCCTTGGAGGGGGATATTGTGCCCCGCACATTGGAGGTTACATACCGCTTCCGCCGTGAGGCCCTCTCTAGCATGCAGATAGACCTTTACCAGGGCCGAAGGCTGGAGGTGGGCTCCCTCAACGGGGCTGTCAGCCGTTTCGGGAAGCGTGTGGGTGTTCCTACACCTATCCACGACACTATAACCGCTGTCCTTTCCCTGGCCGACGAGCAGGCAAAGCGCCGGCTGGCGTCTGCTGTGCAAACAACACAAGGGTAGGAGGTGAACAGTGTATTTCTTCTCTTCCAAAGACCTGGCGGAGCGGCAGTTGTTTCCAGGCATCATTGCTCGCATCGCCAGCGGGGAGCGGGTGATGGTGTCGGTGGTGGATATGGTGGAAGGGGCGTCTATGGAGGCGCACAGCCACCCTAACGAGCAGGCCGGGTATGTGGCCGAGGGGGAGTTTGAGTTTGAGGTGGGCGGACAGCGCCGCTGGCTCCGCGCGGGGGATGTATATGTTATCCCTGGTGGCGTTCCCCACAGGGTTACGGCTGTGCGCGGGCGGGCACGGGCCATTGATATCTTCAGCCCCCCGCGCGAGGACTACTTGCCACGGCGGTAAAGGAACGGCCCCGCTTCTTATATGCCCCCATTTGTTACCTTCCTATCCGATTACGGAGAGAGGGAGCCTTACGCTGCCGAGGTGAAGGGCGTTATCAAGACTCTCTCCCCCCAGGCGGAGGTGGTAGACCTTACCCATCAAGTTCCCCCTGCCGATGTGCACGCCGGGGCGTTCCTCCTGGGATTGGCTTGGAGGAGTTTCCCCCCGGGAACAGTGCACCTGGCGGTGGTAGACCCCGGTGTAGGGACGGCACGCCTTCCCGTTGTCCTGGCGACGCCCCAGGGCATGTTCGTTGGCCCGGATAATGGCCTTTTCACATA
Organism: Dehalococcoidia bacterium; assembly: GCA_046294495.1. GTDB lineage: Bacteria > Chloroflexota > Dehalococcoidia > Lucifugimonadales > HRBIN23 > HRBIN23. Next base: position 10,357 of record JBKBKV010000002.1, read on the forward strand.
TATCCTTCGCCCTGCCCTGCCACCCATGCGCACTGGAGAGCATCCCTTCCTGGCGCCGGTGCGTCTGGCGCTACCGCCAGGCTTCTCCGCTTACGCCTTGACCGAAACCCGCTGGTTTCGCCACCCGGTGAGTCACACCTTCCACGGTCGGGACATCTTTGGGCCATGTGTGGCGTGGCTTGTGCAGGGGGTTACCCCCAAAGATATGGGGCCGTCTCTCCACGAACTGCTCTGTTTGTGGGTCCCAGAGCCTTCGTGGCAGAAGGGGACGCTGGAAGGAAAGGTTCTCTATATAGACCGCTTCGGGAACTTGCTGACCAGCATCCACGCCGGCCACCTGGAGGGGGTGGCCCCCGAGAGGGTTAGAGTAGAAGTGGGGGGATTGGCATGGCAGGGGCTGGCACAGACATACGCCGATGGGGAGTGGACAGCACATATTGAAAGCCACGGCTGGCTGGAGATAGCAAAGAGGGGTGCCAGTGCAGCCCGTGTCCTAGGGGTGAAGGTGGGAAGCCCGGTGTGCCTACGGGTGGGGTGAACTGGCTAAGGTGTCGTTACCGTGCTCCAGGTAGGCCCTGGATGTGTTGGCCACTCCTCTGGAGCCAAGCGTGTGCCTGGGCGTAAGCGTTTGCGGATGAACCAGCGGGCGAGGGCACTTAGGCGTTGGCCCAGGGGCGTGTCGTCCACCTGGGCGAGAAGGTAGCAGGCAGAGGCCACATCGCACAGGTAGTCGGCCAGGCGTCGGGCGTGCACCTCCCCCCACACTGTGTCGCCTAACCTTTGGGTGATGACTTGCTCCAACCCGTAAACCTCATTCTCCACCGCCTGTCGTTCCTTCACTTCTACGGAGGGGTGCAGGTGGTGCAGGGTGTCTCGGAGATCCTCCAGTAAGGGCAGATGGGCCTTCTTATCGGCCATCAGGCGCACCGCCTGCCACGCCTGCACATTGGAAGTTCCCTCCCAGATAGGCATAACCAGAGCATCCCGCACCAGGCGTGGGAGAGGAGATTCCTCCACATAGGCGTTGCCTCCAATGACCTGCATGGCGCGCACCGTTCCCTCCGCAGCGACCTCTGAAGCGCGATACTTGGCCATGTGCGCCAGGAGGCGCATAAGGATGTCATCGCCTTCGCCGAAGAAATGAACCTGGTCAAAAGCGTGGAGTGCTCGGAAGGACAGGGCAAGCCCTGCGGCGTGGTCGGCCGCCAGGTCCAGTAGGGTCTCTTGCACCATAGGGAAGTCCTGAACGCGTCGGCCAAAGGCAAGGCGTTGCTGGGCGAAGGCAGTGGCTTCCAGGATGGCGCGCTGGAGCAGGCCTATGGACCCCACTGCTACATCCAGACGGGAGAAGTTAACCGCTTCCATGGCGTAGCGGATGCCGTTTCCTGGGCCTGCGATAAGATACGCCTCTGCCCCATCCAGAACGATTTCTCCAGTGGGAACACTGATGGTGCCCATTTTGTCCTTCAGGCGGCGGATAGTATAGCGGTTGGGGGAGCCATCCTCCAGCCTTCTGGGTAGAAGGAATAGGGCTAGGCCGCGCACCCCGGGGGGTGCCCCCTCTGGGCGGGCGGTAACCAGTGCCAGGTCGGCACCGGCGTTGGAACAGAACCACTTCTCCCCGTATAGGCGCCACACTCCGCCCTCCTGGCGTGCGCCCGTCGTGTTAGCCCCCAGGTCGGAGCCCCCTTGCTGTTCAGTGAAGAAAGTGCCCCCGTAGAAGATGGGCCTCTCCCCGGTGCTGAGCAAGTGGGGTAGGAAGCGTTCCCGAATGGGGTTTGGGGCAAACTTGCTCAGCACAAGGGCGGTGCCGCCAGTGAGGGACAGGATGCATCTGGCCCCCAAATCGCAGTGGCCCAAAAGGTAGGCCATAGCGTAGGTGCCTGTATAGGGGATCCGATGCCCTAACACCTCCGCCCTATAGTTAGCGGCGACAATGCCCATCTGACAGGAGCGGCGAAGCGTCTCCACAAAACCCGGGTGGAGCACCACCTCATTGGCGGGCTTTCCCTGGGCATCGTAGGCGACGAGGAGAGGGGGGCGAAGGCGGTCCGTTACCCACGCCTCCCGGTCGAAAGGGCCGGCGCACAGGGCGCCGTAGGTGTCAAGGGTAGGCTCTGCTCTCTGCGCCGTCTCTTGCCCTAGAGTGTGGCGGAGAAGCCTTTGCAGTAGGGGGTCTGCCCGGTAAAAGTTGGGCTGGGCTGGCGTCGCCATAGGGGCCTCCTTATGCACACTCCTGGGACCATCCAGACAGTTTGGCTGCTCCAGACACCGGCGGTCCAGCGCTAGTATACCCAAGTGTTGCATCCGGTGCCTATTTCCCGGCCACGATCTTATGAGTTTCTTGCGCGCTGGGCCTCTCTGGAGAGTTCTCCAACCAACTGACCCTTCCTAGAGGCGTTGTATGGGTTGGGGGGAAAGGGGCACGCAGGCGAGGTGCTGGAGATCGTGGGCAGCAAGATGAGTGGGCTGTTTGGCTCTGAGGACAAGCAGCTACTCCGCTCCGGCACCCCTCGCTGGCGACATACGGCCCATTGGGCTCGTTACCGACTGGTCCAGCGTGGCTTGCTGAGGAATGACTCCCCGCGGGGCGTGTGGGAGCTTACCGAACAGGGCATTAGGCTCGTGGAGGGTGGGGAGGGGTTTTAGGCTTCTCCTTGGGTAGTCGTGCATCGTTCGCCTCCCGTCCCATGTGATGTAGGGAGGCTGAGATCCTTGGGCGCCGGTCGGGATGCACCGGTATTAATACCGGGAATCGGGGCTTCCCGTCTGGGGTCGCTGGCGGAACCTAATGCACAACTACTTGTTTAGAAGCCTTCTCATCAGATAGGGCTTGAAGAATTGCTGGGGAGGCTGGGGTTCCGTTGCTGTGTGGCCAGCGACATAGTGCCGTAAGACGGTGGGGAAAAGCCCTCCCTAAAAAAGACCAACTTAGCCCATAATGAGACTCCTCGCTCCCCTTTTAGGGGGTCTTTTGGTCTCCTTTTTGGGTGCTATTTGTCCCCGTCCAGGGGGGGCTTTTGGCCCTTTCCGACCTGACTGTTGGCATTTACCTTTGAGACAGTGAGTTTCCCTTTCCAAACCCCTAAGGAGGCTTATATGAGGGGATGGAGCCGGCGCCAGTTCCTCACACGGATGGGCGGAGCGGCGGCGGTGGGGTTGGCAGGGGCGTTTCTTCTGAAGCACCGCGCCTTTCTGCAGGTTGTTACCCCTATAGAGAACCCCCTGGAGTTCTACCCCAACCGAGACTGGGAACGGGCCTACCGAGACGTCTACCGCTCTGACCAGTCCTTTGTCTTCCTGTGCGCCCCCAACGATACCCATAACTGCCTCCTTCGGGTCTACACGCGGCGCAATGTGGCGGTGCGTATAGAGGCGTCCTACGCCTATGGCAAGGCCGTTGACCTGTATGGCAACGCATCTTCCCATCGCTGGGAGCCACGGGCGTGTAACAAGGGCCTGTCGCTAATTCGCAAGTTCTATGGCGACCGCCGTGTTAAAGGCGCCATGGTGCGCAAAGGCTTCCTGGATTGGGCCAAAGCCGACTTCCCCAGGGATGCCTCCACCGGCCAACCCCCTGCCCAATATTTCAACCGTGGCAGGGACGAATGGGTGAAACTGCCCTGGCCCGATGCCTTTGCCCTTGTGGCGAAGGCCCTGGTGAATATCGCCCAGACCTACACCGGCCCCGAGGGGCAGGAGCGCCTGCGCCGCCAGGGCTATGACCCCGCTATGATAGAGGCCACCGCCGGCGCAGGCACCCAGACCCTGAAGTTCCGCGGTGGAATGCCCTTCCTTGGTGCCACCCGAATCTTCGGGATATATCGCTTCGCCAACTCCCTCGCCCTGCTAGACGCCAAACTACGGAATGTGGGCCCCGATAAGGCCCTGGGGGCACGGGGATGGGACAACTATTCCTGGCATACCGACCTGCCCCCCGGCCACCCGATGGTAACAGGCCAACAGACGGTGGATTTTGACCTCTTCACAGTGGAGAACGCCAAACTGGTAACCCTGTGGGGGATGAACTGGATCGCCACCAAGATGCCCGACAGCCACTGGCTCACCGAGGCCCGCCTGAAGGGCACCAAGGTAATTACCATCGCCTGCGAATACCAGTCCACCTCAAACAAGGCCGACGAGGTGTTCATCATCCGTCCTGGGACTGATGCTGCTCTGGCCCTGGGGCTGGCCCATGTGATCATCCGCGACCGCCTCTACGATGAGGCGTGGGTGAAAGCCACCACCGACCTGCCCCTCCTGGTGCGCATGGACACCCTGAAACTCCTGCGGGCCAGCGACATCATCAAAGACTATCAGCCGGCCGAGTTGACCAACTTCGTTCGCATCCTGAAGCCTGGTGAGGCCCCACCCCCTACCCTCACTCAGGATGCCCAGCAGGTCCCCCAGGCCCTGCGCCAGGAGTGGGGCGACTTCGCGGTGTGGGATAGCAAGGCCAATGCCCCCAGGGTGATTACCCGCGACCAGGTGGGGGAGAAGTTCACCGCCCTGGGCATAGACCCGGCCCTGGAGGGCACCTTCACCGTTACCACCACCGACGGGAAACAGGTGGAGGTGCGCCCGGTGTTCTCGCTGGTCAAGGACTACCTGGCCTCCCTTGACCCCAAAACCGTGTCGGGCATCACCTGGCTGGCTCCCGAGGCCATTGAAAGCCTGGCACGCCAGATAGCAGAGAACAAGGGACAGGCCATCCTGGCGCACGGCATGGGCCCCAATCACTTCTTCAACAACGACCTGAAGGACAGGGCCCTTTTCCTGGTGGCCTCTCTGACGCGCAACATAGGCTTTATGGGGGGCACGCTTGGCAGTTACGCCGGCAACTACCGGGGAGCCTACTTCAACGGCCTGCCCGCCTACATCGCAGAAGACCCCTTCAATCCCGAGTTAGACCCCTCCAAACCTCCACGGGTGAAGAGTTACTACAAGATGGAATCGGCCCACTACTACAACTATGGCGACCGCCCCCTGCGGGTGGGTAATAAACTCTTCACCGGCAAGACCCACGTCCCCACGCCCACTAAGTTTGCCTGGTGGGCCAACTCCAACTCCATCCTGGGCAATATCAAATGGGCCTACGATGTGATGCACAATACCCTGCCCAAGATAGAGTGTGTGGTGGTCAACGACTGGTGGTGGACATGGACCTGCGAATACGCCGATGTGGTCTTCGGCGTGGACTCCTGGGCCGAGTTCAAGCATCCAGATATGGCCGGCTCCGTTTCCAACCCCTTCATTACCGTCTTCCCCCGCACACCATTGCCCCGCCTCTTTGACACCAAGTCAGATATGGAGACCTACGCGGGCGTCGCCTCGGCCCTGGCCGACCTGACGGGCGTGAAACGCTTCCTGGACTACTGGCACTTCGTCTCTCAGAGCCAGGTGGATGTCTACCTCCAGCGTATTGTAGACGGGAGCACTGCTTTGAGGGGCTACTCGTTCCGGGAGATGGAGGCGCGCGCCAAAGAGGGCATACCCACACCCATGCTAACCCGCACCTACCCCAAGCTTTTGGGCTGGGAGCAGAGCAACGAGAGCAGACCCTGGTATACCAAGACGGGGCGTGCCGAATACTACAGGGAGGAGGAGGAGTTCATAGAATATGGGGAGAACCTGCCCGTCTACCGGGAGCCGGTGGACGCCACCTTCTACGAGCCCAACATCATCGTGGGTAAGCCCCACCCAGCGCTTCGTCCTGCCACGCCCGACAAGTATGGCCTGGACACCAACGACCTGCGCACCGAGACGCGCCAGGTGCGCAATGTGCTGAAGCCCTGGGAGGAGGCATCTCGCACCCAGCACCCCCGTGTGAAGGATGGCTACCGCTTCCTGTTCATTACCCCCAAATACCGCCACGGTGTGCACACCACCCCCACAGATATAGACACCGTGGCGCTCTTTTTTGGCCCCTTCGGCGACCCCTACCGCCGCGACAAGCGCAACCCCTGGGTCAACGAGGGCTATTGCGACATAAACCCCATAGACGCTAAGGAACTGGGGATAGAGGACGGCGACTACATCTGGATAGACGCCGACCCGGAGGACCGCCCCTACCGGGGTTGGAAGCCTGGCGACCCCGACTACAAGGTGTCTCGCCTGCTGGCCCGCGCCCGCTACTACCAGGGCATCCCTCGGGGGGTGCTCCGCATGTGGTTCCACATGTATCAGGCCAGCCACGGCACCGTTGAGGCCCACGAGACCCGCCCCGATGGTCTGGCCAAGAACTCCCGCACAGGCTACCAGGCTGTCTTCCGCTACGGCGGGCACCAGAGCACAACCCGTGCCTGGCTACGCCCAACCCTGATGACCGACTCCCTGGTGCGCAAAGAGTATTTCGCACAGGTGATCGGCAAGGGCTTCGCCCCCGACATCCATTGCCCAGTGGGCGCCCCCAAGGAATCCTTCGTTAAGGTAACCAGGGCCGAGCCCGGGGGGTTGGGAGGAGTGGGGCTGTGGCGTCCCGCGGCGCTGGGGGTGCGCCCCACCTACGAGAGCCAAGAGATGAAGCGCTACCTGGAAGGCGGGTTCATTACCACCCGGTAGGCCGGTTACACCCGGCGCCCAAGGAGGCAGGGAGAGATGTCCAAAGTGTTCAACTGGCAGATAAACCGTGAGATGGACTATCCCTACCCGGCGGTCCCCCCCAAACGGCAGTTCGCCGCCGTTTTTGACACCAATAAGTGCATCGCCTGCCAGACCTGCACCTTCGCCTGCAAGAACGCCTGGACGACGGGGCGGGGCCAGGAGTTGATGTGGTGGAACAATGTGGAGACCAAGCCCTGGGGCGGCTTCCCCCTTGCCTGGGATATGCGCCTCCTCTCCATGCTGGGGGCGCAGACTTGGGAGGGGAATACCTACACCGGCAAGACCATCTTTGAGGCGGCGCCATCGGGGCAGGTGGCTTTGGGTTTCCTCCCTGAAGACATGGACTGGACAAGCCCCAACATCGGGGAGGACGAGACCAGCGGCATCGCCCAGCAGGGAATGCACTTTACCACCCCTCACCCCATTTGGCATTTTTACCTTCCCCGCATCTGCAATCACTGCTCTTACCCAGCCTGCCTGGCCGCTTGTCCCCGCAAGGCCATCTACAAGCGCCCGGAAGACGGCATCGTGCTGGTGGACCAGGAGCGGTGCCGTGGCTACCGGGAGTGTGTGCGGGCGTGCCCTTATAAGAAGGTCTTCTACAATACCGTTACCCGTATCTCAGAGAAGTGCATCGGGTGTTTCCCCCTGGTGGAGCAGGGGCGGCAGACCCAGTGCATTCTGAACTGCATCGGGCGCATCCGCATCAACGGGTGGATCCACCAGCCCAAAGAGGCCGACCCCGAGAACCCCGTTGACTTCCTGGTGCACATCAAGAAGGTAGCCCTTCCCCTCTATCCCCAGTTCGGGCTTCAGATGAACATCTACTATGTCCCCCCCATCCATGTGCCCCTGCCCTACCTCAAACAGATGTTCGGGCCGGGGGCGGAGCGAGCGGTGCAAACCTATCGCAACGCCCACAACGACCCTGAACTCCTGGGCATCTTTATGCTTATGGGCGCAACGGACCGCTGGATAGAGAAGTTTCGGGTGGCCGGGGGGTTCGCCTACGGCTACGACGCAAAGGGGGCGGAGATTGTGCGCGTGCCCATAAAAGAGCCGGTGTATGTGCGCCCCTTCTACGACGCCGAGCGGAAAGTATTCCGCCATAACATTACCTAGGGGGAATACCATGCGCCACAAAGCCACAGAGGTCCTGGCGCTTCTGGGCATCCTGGCGGCGGCGGCTGTGCTGGTAGCCAAGGGGGTGAGCCTGGCCGCGCCCCAGGCCCAACTTATCTCGGCCTATACCACCGAGCCTTTGCCTCTCACCGACCCCCTCTCACCTCTCTGGGGACAGGCCCCCGCTCTAGATGTGCCCCTTACACCACAGCAGACGGCTGTGCCTATGCTAGCAGCCGCCTCTGTCCCCTCGGTGCGGGTGCGCTCCCTCAACGACGGCCAGTGGATAGCCTTCCTTCTAGAGTGGGAGGATAAGACCCCCGACAGCCACGCCACTGCTCCTGACCAGTTCGCCGATGCCGCTGCCCTCCTGTTCCCCGTCGGCCAAGACATCTTGGTTATCTGCATGGGCGCTGCAGGACAGTTGTCCAACATCTGGCACTGGAAGGCCTCCTGGCAGCAGGATATAGACAAAGGCTTCCAGGACCTCCAGGCCACGTACCCCAACTTCTTCAAGGACTACTATCCCTTTGTGGTAGGGAAGCCTCCCTACAAGGTGCCCACAGACTTCGCCAACTCGGACGCTCGCATCTATCTTGTGGGGTGGTCGGTGGGCAATCCCCTCTCCCAACCTTTGCGTCTCACCCCAGTGGAGGACCTATCGGCGGAGGGGTTCGGCACCCTTACGACCCAACATAGCCAGGATGTGCTTGGGAGGGGAGTCTGGCAGGAGGGGCGTTGGCGCGTGGTCTTTGCCCGTCCCTTGCAAACGGCAGACACCGCGGATGTCCGCCTCATGCCAAAGAGGGAACTGCAGGTGGCCTTCGCTGTCTGGAACGGCTCCAACAAAGAGGTGGGTGCTAAGAAGCAGGTCTCCGGCCCGGTGGGGATGCTGGTGGCGGCGCCTTCAGCCCCACCCCCCCACTCCCTACCCCTGCCCCTGCACCAGAGCGCCCAGCCCCGCCCGCGCCGGCTCCAACAGGCATCGGAGGGGCCGAACTCCTCCTCTTCGTGCTGGGGGCGGTGGTGCTCACCGCTGTCGTGGTGGGGAGCCTCACCTTCTGGGCTGTTGCACGGCGGCGGGGATAGGGCGATGCAGGAGCCGACACTCGCACAGGGCAAAGGCACAACCATCGTCTTTCTGAGCAAGGCCACCTTCTGTTGGCTGTTATCCAGGGGATTGGCTTACCCTGGGGACGACCTGCGGGACCAGGGACGCCTAAGGGGATTTGCCCGCGGGCTTCTGAGGGCAGTAGAGGCCATGGACGCTGGCCCCGGCGTGCTGGCTGCAGCGCAAGGCCTGCAGGAGGCCCTAGAAAGCGCCCCCAAGACACCTCTGGGCCTGGACGAGGAGTACACCTACCTCTTTGAGCGGGGCCTGCGGTGCCCTCCCTATGGGAGCCGCTACACAGTGCATCAGGATCTGCGTTTGGGGCAGGAGATAGCCGATGTGGCCTCTCTTTACGCCCTCTTTGGCCTCCAAATCGGGTGTGGAGAGAAGGAACTGCCTGACCATGTTAGCGTGGAGTGGGAGTTCCTATCTTTCCTTTACGCCAAGGAGACATACGCTTTAGAGCACGGGTGGTCTGAGCGTGCCCAGGTATGCCAAGAGGTGCGCCGCTGTTTCCTGAACGAGCACCTAGGGCGATGGTTCCACGCCTTCGCCGAGCGGGTGCAGAAGTTTGGGCGCCACCCCTTCTACCCGGCCCTTGTGCGCGTGGGCACAGCCTTCCTGGACGCAGAGATCGCCACTCTGAGGTCGCCAGCGCAGGGAGAATAGAATGGCCACCGGCCACCGCTACACCCTTGTAGCCTGGGTGCTTCTCGGTGCGGCCCTGGGCGAGTTCCTGGTGTTGCGCCTCTTGATGCGCATGGGCGCGTTGCTACCTGATGACCTTTCGGTGCGCCCCCTGTACACGGCCCTTGTGCTGGTGGGCGCTATCTTTTTGAACCTGGCCTACCTACTGGCTGTGGCAGTTGTGGGACGCCGTGCGTGGGGGCGTATGGCGCAGCGCCGCTGGGGAGATGTCTTAGGGGGCCTTCTCCTGGCATCTGGCGGTGGGGTTGCGCTTGCTGTTGCAATGGGCAGGATATTGGGCCTCTATTCCCTATGGCTGTTCTCAGCTCAAGTGGTCTTGCTTCCCCTTGCCCTGGCTTATTGTGCCTGGAGCGCCTCAGGGAATATTGCCTTAAGGGCGTGGATGTGGGGTGTGGTGGGCGTGGAGGTCCTTGGTGCTTATAGTGCCCTTGTGTCGCCCTTAGGTTTGTTGGGAAGGCCTTTGCCAGGGGCATCCCTGGCCGTGCAAGGGGCGGAGGGTATGGTGCTCCTTTTGGCGGTAGGCGCGGCGTTCTGGCTTCGCCCGCGCTGGAACCCTGTTGCCCTCGCCGTGGCTGGTGGCGTTTGCACCCTTTTCCTGGGGATGGGCCTTTCCCGCCCCTGGACGGCATCCACCATAGCCATCTGGACGATGGGCACACCCCTTTCCACAGGGGTGCCCGTGTATGCCCTGGCAATGGGCGTGTTCGTCTACTGCCTTGCCGACGCCTTCGGGCGGGACGGGCGCAGTCTGGGTTTGGCGCTTCTGGCGCTCTCCGGCGTGCGTGTAGACATCCCCTATATGGCAGCCCTCGCCCTGGCTGGGGCAGCCCTTATGGCTTGGCCTTCGCTACAACCTGCTCCTGTGGTCATTGAAGCGCAAAAGACCCTCGTAACGGGGGCACAAGGGGCGCGAACCTCTTCCTCCCGTTAGCCTCCACCGCGGGGTTATTAGCCCTTTCCCTTCTGGCGGGGGTGCGGCCAAGAAGTTCATTCGCTGGGGGCATTCTCCCCATCATTGCTCTTCAATGGCATGGGGCTTGTGTATGGGGTAGTGGGCACAACTTTCTTCACCGATTGCGTTGCCTGCCAGGGGGTTTCTGCCCTATCCGGGGCAGTGGCAATGGGGCTAGTGGTGCTTTCAGCGCTGACTATGACAGTAGGGAACCTTGGGGCCCTCGCTCAGCTATGAAGCGCCTAATGGCCAACTCCAGCATAGGACAGGTGGGTGTCTGTTTGGTGGCGCATGCGGGATTCGAACCCGCGGTCTCCACCTTGAGAGGGTGGCGTCCTGGGCCGCTAGACGAATGCGCCACAAGGCCCAGACAGGTGCCTTAACCACCTTTTCTATAGTAGCGTGAAGATACCCCTTTGGCAAGGGCCTCGGCTGTGTCCCTCAGACCACTTGACAGCATCGTTATCCGATGCTAGCATAACCCCCAAACAGACCTCCCCGCCTCTATGCAGACATAGGGAGAGCATGCCTTTGGCTGGCGCTGAGGTGAAGCCCAAAGTGCCCCGCCTTCTAGGGGCTTACCAGGAGACCCTGGGGCCCGCCCTCCGTGAGGCCCTCAGCGGGGCAGACGCTGACCTGCTGTTGCCGCTGCACTACCATATGGGGTGGGTAGACTCCCGGGGAAATCCTACCGCAGCCGAGCAGGGCAAAGCCCTGCGCCCTACGCTTTGCCTTTTCGCCTGCGAGGCGGTTGGGGCACCCCCCGAGCGGGCACTACCAGCAGCCGTTGCCTTGGAGTGTATCCATAACTTCTCCCTCATTCACGACGACATACAGGACGGCGACACTGAGCGCCGCCATCGCCCTACGGTGTGGGCGCTATGGGGGGTAAGTAAGGCCCTCACGGCAGGCAACGCCTTGCGGACGCTGGCCGACCTGGCCATCCATCGTTTACACTGGAACGGTGTGCCTCCCCAGACTGTCCTGGAGGCCTCCCGCGTGCTGACCACAAGTTATCTGGAGATGATAGAGGGCCAGACCCTGGACTTGAGTTACGAGAAACGCCTGGACATTACTGTCAACGACTACCTGTATATGGTGTCCAAGAAGACCGCAGCCCTTCTGGGCGCCTCCTTGCACCTGGGGGCATTGCTGGGGGGTGCACCACCGGAGAAGGTGCACGCCCTCCGCCGCGCGGGGCATCTGCTGGGTCTGGGTTTCCAGGTGCAGGACGATGTGTTGGGCATTTGGGGTGAAACGGCCCTTACGGGAAAAGCCGTGGGAGCGGACATCTTGCGCCGTAAGAAGTCTTTCCCCATAGTCTACGCCCTGGAGCACGCCCCCAGCCACCTGGCTAGCCGTCTGCGGGCTTGCTACCAGAAGCACACCCTTGGCCCTTCGGAGGTGGCGGAGGTGCTGGGGGTGCTAGAGGCGGTGGATGCCCGTCGCCACGCCCAGCAGGCTGCCGAAGCCTTTTGCGTGGAGGCGTTGGCAACTGTTCATCCCCTGCTACCGCTCTGGGCCTCCGACGCTTTGGAGGAACTCGCCCATTTCATCGTTTACCGTCAGCAATAGGGGGAGGGTAACTATGGCCACAACAGCACGGGCGGCTCCTGCTAAACCCTTGCCCAAGCTCAACACCGCAGCGGAGGCCCTGCGCCTTTTCCGCCCGGAGCATCCTGTCCGTCCCAAGCGGCCTGCGCAACTGGGCATCCGCCTCTTCTCCTACATTATCGCCCAGCGTATGAAAGGGCGCAGGCGCTTCCCCTTGGTAACTATGCTGGAGCCTTTGGAGGCCTGCAACCTCACGTGCGAAGGGTGTGGGCGCATCCGAGAGTATGAGCCGGTGCTCCATCGTATGCTGACCCTGGAGGAGTGTCTGCAAGCGGTGGAGGCCTCTGGCGCCCCCATCGTCTCCATCGCTGGGGGTGAGCCTACTATGTATCCTCACCTCCCCGAACTTCTAGCCGAACTGGTGCGTCGCAAGTATTTTGTATTCTGCTGCACCAACGGTATCCTGCTGGAAAAGGTTATGCAAAAGGTGCCCCCGTCCAAATACCTGTGCTGGGTTATCCACCTGGATGGCATGGAGGAGCAACACGACCGCTCGGTGGCCCGAAAGGGGGTGTGGCGGGTAGCCATGCGGGCGTCTA
>JBKBKV010000002.1:23103-31680 GCA_046294495.1 Dehalococcoidia bacterium
AAGAAGGCCCTGGAACTGGGCTATAGGGTGTGCTGCAATACCACTATATTCAAGGGGAGCAACGCCGATGACCTCTACGAGTTGTTTGAGACCGTTACCCAGATGGGGTTTGAGGGCATTATGCTCTCGGCGGGCTACGATTTCCAGATGGTGCCTAACCAGGAGGTCTTCCTAAAGCGCCAGGAGTCTATTGAGGTGTTCCGGCGCATTCTGGCTCCAGACAAGGTGCGCCGGTTTCGCTTTTATAACAACCCCCTCTATCTGCAGTTCCTTAGAGGGGAGAAATGGTATCAGTGCACCGCCTGGTCTAACCCCACCTACACTATTATAGGGTGGCGCAAGCCCTGTTACCCTCTGGCCGACAGCCATACGCAGGATGTGCGGGAGTTGTTCAGCGAAAGCCTCTGGGAGAGGTATGGGGTAGGGAAAGACCCCCGGTGTGCCAACTGTATGATGCACTGTGGGTTTGAGTCGGCCACTATTTTCGGGGCGTTGCGAAACCCTCGCGACTTGGTGGCTATGGTGGGGGGTATCCTGGTGAACCGTAGCGGGATAGGAGCCAGTTAGTATGCTGGCGGTCGTCTCGGCACTGGAGACGGAGATACGCAGGGTGCTGGACCTTTTGCCCCATTGGGAACAATGGGAGGAAGGGGAGGTGCAGTTCTACCGTTCTCCTGAACACCGGCTCCTGCTTTGCCTATCCGGCATGGGGCGCAGTGGCGTGGAGCCAGCCATTAGGGCATTGGTCAGGCATCGTCCTAGGCTGCTGGTGTCCACCGGTTTTGTGGCTGCCCTTGAGGAGGGCCTGCGCCCAGGTGTGCTGGTGGCTCCAGAGCAGGTTTACCTTCTAGAAGCCGGAGGAGGCGGGGTAATAAGGGTGGGGCCAGCCCTGGAGGTGGATGCCCTTTGGCTGGCCTTCTGCCAGCACGCCCTAGGATCGTCCTTACGGGTTGTGCCTGGAGCCATAACAGTGGAACAGGTGCTGGTCGCCCCCCAAGAGAAGCGCCGGCTTGGTCTGGCAACTCACGCCGCCATAGCCGATATGGAGAGTTACTGGGTGGGGCTGGTTGCTCGGGCCGCTGGCATCCCCTTTGTAGTGGTGCGTGTCGTAGTAGACACTGTCCATCACACCCTGCCACCATTCCTAAAGGGGTATAAAGGGGGTTCTTTGGAGCGGGCGGTCTTGCGATGGGCATTGACCCGGCCTGGATGGTGGCCCCGCCTGTGGAGGTTACGGGAAGCGGTGGCCCGCGCCCAGAATAGACTGGGGAGGGGCATCCTCGCCCTGGCAGCCGCCTGGGAGGCTCAGCGGGAAGCCGCATAAGGGGATGAAGCGCTTATGCCTAAGGCCTTGGTAACCGGTGCCTCGGGCTTCGTGGGTAGCAACCTGGTGCGCACCCTGCTTCAGGCCGGATGGGAGGTGCGCGCCTTGGTGCGCCCCTCCAGCAACCTCCTGGCTCTGGACGGTCTCCCCGTGGAGCTAACCCTGGGCGACCTCACAGACCCGGCAAGCCTGGTCAGGGCTGTGGACAGTGTGGACGCTGTTTTTCATGTCGCGGCCCTGAACGCTTTCTGGGCGCGCGACATGGAGGACTTCTTCCGCATAAATGTAGAGGGCACGCGGGCCATATGCCAAGCCGCTTTACGCGCCGGGGTGCATCGGGTTGTCTACACTAGCACCTGGGCGGTTTTTGGAACGCCCCCCCGAGGCCAGACCATAACTGAACTCACTCCCACGGACCCCCGCCGTCTCACTGGCCCCTACCGCCTTACCAAATACCTCGCCGAGCGGGAGGCCATGTCGTTTGTGGCCCAGGGGTTGGACCTGGTGGTGGTAAACCCCACTGTGCCTGTGGGCCCGTGGGATGTGAAGCCCACCCCAACGGGGCGCATCGTCCTGGATTTCCTGCTGGGGCGTATCCCAGCCTATGTGCACACCACATTGAACCTCATCGCCGTGGAGGATGTAGCGATGGGCCATCTGCTAGCCTATCAGAAGGGGCGCACTGGCCAGCGCTACCTCCTGGGCCACCGCAACCTGACCCTCAGACAGATTCTGGACACCCTGGCCTCTATTACCGGGAGGAAGGCCCCGCGCCTGCGCATACCCATACCATTGGCTATGGTGGCTGCATATGTTGACCACTTCCTGGAAGGGAGCCTCTTACGGCGGGAGCCGCACCTGCCCCTTGAGGGTGTCCTCCACGCTCGGGAGTGGCGCATTGCCGACTGTGGCAAGGCGGTGCGGGAACTGGGGATTCCCCAAACCTCGGTAGAGGAGGCCCTGGAGCGGGCCGTCCGTTGGTTCGTGGAGCGCGGATATGTGCCTCGGCAGAAGGTGCCCCTGCCAGCAGACCCATCGGTACCGGTGAAGCCATGACGCAGGTGCAGGCCAAACCCTTGGAGGTGGATACCCTGGTGCCGCAGGTGGCCCAGGCGATACGCCGCGCCCAGGACTACTTTCTGCGCACCCAGGACACCGCCGGCTGGTGGTGGGGAGAACTGGCCTCCAACCCCACTATGGAGGCAGAATACCTGCTCCTTACCTATTTTCTGGGGGCGGTAGACAGGGCACGCTGGCGGAAAATAGCCAACTATATCTTGAGTAAACAGCGCCCCGACGGGGGCTGGGAGCAGTATTACAAGGCTCCTAGTGGTGACGTGAGCACATCTGTAGAGTGTTACTTCGCCCTGAAACTGGCAGGCATCCCTGCCGATGCGGAGCCGATGCGCCGTGCCAGGGAGTTCATATTGAGTAAAGGGGGAGTGCCAGCCACCCGTGTGTTTACCAAGATCTGGCTGGCGCTCTTTGGGCAGTGGGACTGGCGGGCAGTGCCCATGCTTCCCCCGGAAATCATGTTCTTGCCCACCTGGTTCCCTATAAATATCTACGAGTTTTCGTCGTGGGCACGGGCTACCATTGTTGCCCTCTCCATAGTGCTGGCGCGGCGGCCAGTGTGTCCTATACCACACGAGGGGTCGGTGGAAGAACTCTACCCCGCTCCACGGGATCGGACGCGGTGGGGCATTCCTCGCCCAAAGCGTATGCTCTCGTGGAGGGGACTTTTCTGGCTGGCCGATGGGGCGCTCCGCCGGTATGAGCGCTTGCCCTGGAAGCCCTTCCGACACCGGGCCTTACGCCGTGCCGAGGCATGGGTGCTGGCGCATCAGGAGGCCGACGGCTCGTGGGGCGGTATTCAGCCCCCGTGGGTGTATTCCTTGCTGGCCCTGAAGGTGTTGGGCTACCCTCTGCACCATCCGGTGCTGAATGCAGGGCTTAGGGGCTTTGAGGGATTCGCGATTGAGGAAGGGGACACCTGGCGTGTCCAGGCGTGCATCTCCCCGGTGTGGGACACCTGTTTGGCGATGATCGCTCTGCAAGATAGCGGTCTCCCCCCTGATCACTCGGCTCTCCAGCGGGCGGCGCGATGGCTACTCTCTCAGGAGATATGCATCCCCGGCGATTGGGCGGTGAAGGTAAAGGGGGTGGAGCCTAGTGGATGGGCCTTTGAGTTTGAGAACGACCTCTACCCAGATACAGACGACACGGCGGAGGTGCTTATCGCCCTTCTCCGCACACGCCTCCCCCCAGAGGAGGAGGGTGCGAGAGTAGAGGCCATACAGCGAGGGGTGCGCTGGCTGTTGGCTATGCAGAGCCGGAACGGTGGATGGGGGGCCTTTGACAGGGACAACACCCGAGAGGTTTTGGCCCATATCCCCTTCGCCGACTTCGGCGAGACCCTAGACCCCCCCAGCGAGGATGTAACGGCCCATATTGTGGAACTGCTGGGACGGCTAGGATATTCGCGCGCCCATCCGGCCGTGGCCAAGGCCTTGTCCTACCTGAAGGCCCAGCAGGAGTTTGACGGCGCCTGGTTCGGGCGCTGGGGAGTGAACGCCATCTACGGGGTAGGAGCGGTGCTCCCAGCCCTGGAGGCCATAGGAGAAGATATGGCCCAGCCAGCGGTGCATCGCGCCGTGGCGTGGCTCCTGGCCCACCAGAACGCAGACGGGGGCTGGGGCGAGACCTGCGCTTCCTATGCCGACTTCTCTTTGCGAGGGAAAGGCCCCAGCACCCCATCCCAGACCGCTTGGGCACTGCTAGCCCTAATGGCGGCAGGATTTTGGGAACATCCCGCTGTGGCGCGTGGGCTAGGGTATCTTGTCCGCACCCAGCGCCCAGACGGCACCTGGGACGAGCCTTACTATACGGGCACCGGCTTCCCAGGATATGGCATCGGGCGAAGGCTGACACGCCCTCCCCGCCCCGGCGAGCCGGGCTATCAGGGCACCGAACTCCCTTACGCATTCATGATTAATTACCACCTATATCGCAACTACTGGCCCCTTATGGCTCTTGGGCGCTGGCTCCGTTGGAAGGAGAAGGGTATCCGGAAGAGCACCCAAAACTAGCACAGCAGGAGGTGGCGAGGCGATGACTGTGCAAAAGCAAGTGGACAAACCCAGCCTGGTGGCTTCCCAGCAGGGCCAGGTGTGGCGAACGCACACCTACACTATAAGTCTGCAAACAAGCAAGGCCCCCGAGTTCATTGACTGCACACCACAAGTGGAGCGGCTTGTGCAGGAGGCGGGCATGTCCAGCGGCATCGCCGTTGTCTTTTCCCGCCACACTACAGCCGCTGTCATCCTCAATGAGATGGAGCCTTTGCTCTTGGCCGATATGGGGCGCTTCCTGGAGCGTTTGGCCCCACGCAACGCCTACTACCAGCACAACGATTTTGCCATCCGCACCGTGAACATGAACGACGACGAATGTCCCAACGGCCACGCCCATTGTCAGCACAGCCTTCTGGGGGCCAGCGAGACCATCCCCATTGTCAACGGCAAACTGGCCCTGGGGCGATGGCAGCGCATCTTCTTCGTGGAACTGGACCGCCCCCGCTCCAGGGAACTGGTGGTCCACCTTATGGGCATCTCCTAGGAGGTTTTCTGTGGCCCTGCCGGCCTCCCGGCCCAGTCCTCTGCCCGCTTCGCCAGAGGTTGGCACTCTGGAAGAGGCGTATGCCCTGTGCATCCGCCTGGCACGGACCCACTACGAGAACTTCACCGTAGGCTCGTTTCTCTTGCCAAAGGAGAAACTGCGCCATGTGTGTGCTATATACGCATTCTGCCGCACCGTGGACGACCTGGGAGACGAGGCCCAGGGCGGTCGCCTGGCCCTGCTGGACGCCTGGGAGGAGGACTTGTGCCGTTGCTATAACGGCACCCCTCGCCATCCTTACCTCAAAGCCTTGCAGGCAACAATCCAGGCCTTTGATATCCCTCTAACCCCCTTCCAGAAACTCATAGAGGCCAACCGCCTTGACCAGCGCTACTCCCGTTGGCCTACTTTCCAGGACCTCCTCTTCTACTGCGACCACTCTGCCAACCCGGTGGGACACTTGTTCCTTTATCTTTTCGGCTACCGAGACCGGGAGCGCCAGCGTCTGGCTGATGCCACCTGCACCGCCCTCCAACTCACCAACTTCTGGCAGGATGTGCAGCGGGACTGGCAGAAAGGGCGCATCTACATCCCACAGGAAGATATGGCGCTCTTCGCCTATTCGGAAGAGGAGTTGGGCAGAGGCATAGTCAACGACGCTTTTCGCCGCTTGATGGCTTTTGAGGTGGAGCGGGCGCGTGCCCTCTTCCGCCAGGGGCTTCCTTTGGTGGACAAAGTAGAAGGGATCGTGCGTCTTGACATAAAACTCTTCACTTTGGGAGGGATGGCGGTGTTGGACAGTATAGAGCGTCAGGGCTATGATACCCTTACCCGCCGCCCAACCCTCTCTAAAGCCAGAAAGATGTGGCTCCTAGCCAAAACCTTCTTGGCGATGAAACTTGGGGGGAAACTGTAGGGCGAGAGAGGGCGTAGACCTGACACCTACCAACTAGGGGGGAATATGGAGCGCTTGCCAACTGTCCGAGCCGCTTGCGTGCAGGCCTCGCCCATCTTCCTGGACTTGGAGGCTACGGTGGAGAAGGGGGTGCGCCTTATAGAAGAGGCCGCTGGGCGGGGGGCGCAGGTGGTGGTCTTTCCTGAGACCTGGATCCCTGGATACCCAGTTTGGACCACGCGCATTCCCCCCTGGCGGGAGCATCCTTTGGGACAGCGCCTCTTCGCTCGCCTCTTCCGCAACTCGGTAGCGGTGCCCTCGCCTGATGTGGATACCCTCTGTAGGGCGGCTCGCAGGGCCGGGGTGTATGTCGTTATGGGCGTCAACGAGCGGGAGCGAGAGTTTGGACGGGGCACCCTCTACAACACCATTCTCTTCATAGGCCGAGACGGGCATCTCCTGGGAAAGCACCGCAAACTGATGCCCACCTTTCACGAACGCACGGTGTGGGGCCTCGGCGACGGGAGTGGCCTAAGGGTCTACGACACAGAGGTAGGGCGCATAGGCGGCCTAATCTGTTGGGAGCACTGGATGCCATTAACCGGCTATGCCTTGTGGGCACAAGGGGAGCAGGTGCACGCCGCCCTCTGGCCCTGGCCAGCTCCCTACACCCAAGGCTCCAACGAGGGGGAGATGCACCAGGTGGCTAACCGCCACTACGCTTATCAGGGGCGGTGCTTTGTAATATCGGCCTGCGCCTGGCTCACCCGCGCCGACCTGCCTTCCGATTTTGAACTGGCCGAGCAGGCGAAGGGGTGGGAGGAAGTGCTCCTAGTAGGGGGGAGCACCATTATCGCCCCCGATGGGCGCTACCTAGCAGACCCCCTCTACGAAGGAGAAGGCATCCTCTACGCCGACCTGGACCTGGAGGAAATCCCCGCCCGCAAGCAGAGCCTAGATGTGGTGGGCCACTATGCCCGACCCGATGTTTTCCAGGTTACCATTCACCGCACCCACCAGGTGCCAGCCACCTTCCGTGAGCCACCTGCCCCCCTACCCACTGAAAAGGTGCCCGATGAACTGTGAGGTGCCTTCGTGCAACCTCCCTTGACCCCAGACCTGCAAGAGGCCTACCGCTACTGCTGGCAGGTAGCCCGAAGCCAGGCCAGGAACTTCTACTACGCCTTCGTTACCTTGCCCCGGCCCAAGCGTATGGCTATCTATGCCGCTTACGCCTTCTGCCGCCTGTGCGACGACATCGCCGACGAGGCCATTCCCACCGAGGAGAAGGTTATCCGTCTGCAAAATGTGCGCCAGGCCCTGGGACGTGCCTACTCGGGGACCCCCGACGGCCCCGTGTTTACAGCCCTGGCCGATGTAGTGCGCCGTTACCCCATCCCCAAGGACTATTTGGAGGCGGTGCTGGAAGGGGTGGAGATGGACCTGACCTTTACCCGCTACCCTACTTTTGAGTCCCTCAAGGCTTACTGCTATCGGGTGGCCTCGGCGGTGGGCCTCGTCTGCATTGAGGTCTTCGGCTATCGCCACCCCTCGGCACGCCGGTATGCTACCGACTTGGGCCTGGCTATGCAGTTGACCAATATACTTCGGGATGTGGAGGAAGACGCTCGCCGAGGGCGTATCTACATCCCCCAGGCGGATATGGCAATTTTCGGCTACCGAGAGGAGGATCTGCTAGCCGGTTTATATAACGACGCCTTCGTGGGGCTGATGGCTTACGAGGCCCAGCGAGCGCGAGAATACTTCCACAGCGCTCGTGCTCTTCTGCCCCTCTTGTCGTGGCGCTCTCGGGCGTGCCCTGCGGTGTTGGGGGGCATCTACCGGCGTGTGCTGGACAAGATAGAGGCAAGGAGGTATAGGGTCTTCGGCCAGCGTATAGGCCTGTCGGGACGGGAAAAGGCTTCCCTGATGGTGCGGTTGTGGGTGCAGAGCAGTCTCCCAATCCCCGTTCCTGCGTGGTAATCGGCGGAGGGCTGGCGGGTCTGGCCGCCGCCTGTGCCCTGGCCGATAGGGGTTGGCAAGTAACCATCCTGGAGAAGCGCCGTTGGCTCGGGGGGAGAGCCTCATCCTTTGTAGACCCCACCGTTGGGTCCCCCGTTGACCTGGGACAGCATGTCCTGATGCGCTGTTTCACTGCATACTTGAGTTTCCTGGAGCGGCTCGGTATAAAGGGGTCGATCTTCCTACAACCACGCCTGTGGGTGCCTCTGGTAGACGCTCGCACGGGACGGCGGGGCGTCCTCTTCTCCCAGCCCTGGCTCCCTCCCCCCCTGCACCTGCTGGCATCCTTCCTAGCCTACCCCCATCTGTCGCTGGCCGAGAAGGTGCGGGCAATTCGGGGGATACTTGCAGCCCAGGCCGTGAATCACGCTCATCGCCCAGGGGAATTGGACGGGATAACATTCCAGCAGTGGCTTCACCAGCACGGTCAGCTGAGGAGCGTCATCCAGCGCCTGTGGGAGCCTATCATCCTGGGGACTCTAAACGCCTTGCCCGCCCAGGTGAGCGCCTCAGTGGGGATTATGGTTGTGCAGGAAGCACTCCTGGCTGGTCCCCACTCGGCAGATATGGGGTGGCCCAAAGCCCCCCTTTCTTCCCTTCTAGAGGGCGCCGTGCAACGCTACCTCCACCAGCGCGGGGGAAGGGTGTGCACGGGAGCACCGGTAATGCACTTTACTTGGGATGGAGAATGTGTAAGGGGCGTGATGTTTGGGAATGG
>JBKBKV010000002.1:31780-59005 GCA_046294495.1 Dehalococcoidia bacterium
GAGGAGTTGCGTGCACAGGTCTTTGTTTCCGCGGTGCCCTGGGACAGCCTCCCGCACTTGCTGGGGCCTCGGTGGGCGGAGCACCCTTTCTTTGCCCCTATCCAGGGCCTGCGTGGCTCCCCCATCCTAAACATCCACTTATGGTATGACCGCCCTGTCCTAAGGGAAACCTTTGTTGGCTTCCTGGGGAGCCCTGTGCAATGGGTGTTCAACAAGACAGCCCATTGGGGGCTAGAGGGGCCTGGTCAACACCTGAGCGTTTCTGTCAGTGGGGCCGACGCCTTCCTGGGCAAAACCCAGGAGGAGGTGAAGCGCCTTTTCCTGCCCGAAGTGCAGAGGCTCTTGCCTGCGGCGTCCCAGGCCGCCCTTCGCCACTGCCGAGTGGTGTTGATACGTAATGCCACCTTTCGCCCCGTTCCAGGTGTGGAGGCCCTGCGGCCGCCCCAGCGAACGCCTATCCCCAATCTGTTTCTGGCAGGAGAGTGGACAAGAACGGGCTGGCCTTCTACCATGGAGTCCGCTGTCCGTAGCGGATTGCTGGCCGCCGAGGCAGTGCAGAGGTGTTTCCCCTGAAAGTGCTCATTCTGGCCCCCTTCTCTTCAGAGGGCCTGTTGCGCTTGCGTGAGCGCTTCCAGGTGCTCTACGAACCGTGGACGGTAACCCGCCGCCTTTGGGACCCCTCCGAACTGGCCCCTCGTCTGCGCCACGAGGCCATTGAAGCCGTCATTAGCGAGGTAGACTTCTTCTTTGATGAAGTATTTGCCCCCGGCTCGCCCCTGCGCTTCCTGGCCCTGTGCCGCCAGGCCACCAACCAGGCCGATCTGGAGGGGGCAACGGCCGCCGGGGTGGTGGTGGTGAATACACCGGGACGAAACGCCCAGGCGGTAGCCGAGTTGGCTATAGGGTTGCTGCTGGCGTTGGCGCGGCGCATCCCTTACGCCGAGGCCTATGTGCGTGCAGGCCAGTGGAGGGATCCGCTGGACGCATATGAACGCTTCCGTGGGGTGGAGATGGCGGGCAAGACCCTGGGGGTTGTGGGGTTGGGGGGAATAGGCCGTCGGGTCGCCAGGATGGGGCGCGCTCTGGGCGCTCGTGTCATCGCTACAGACCCATACGCTCGCCCAATGAGGGGAGTGCCCCTTGTGTCTCTGGACGACCTCCTGGCCCAGGCCGACTTTGTAAGCCTCCATGCCCCAGACACTCCAAAGACCTATCACCTTATCAGCGCCCAGCGCCTGACGCGTATGAAGCCATCTGCTTATCTGGTGAACACGGGGGGAGGCTCGCTGGTGGATACTGACGCCCTTTGCCAGGCTCTCCGAGAGGGGCGCCTGGCAGGGGCGGCACTGGATGTGCTGGAGGCTGCCCCCTTGCCCCCAGAAAGCCCGTTGCTAACCTGCCCCAACCTCTTGCTAACCCCCCATATCGGAGGGGCTACTCAGGAGACGATAGCCCGCTACTCTGCCATGGTGGCTGATGACCTCTTGCGCTGGATAGAGGGCAAGCGTCCCCGCCACCTTGCCAACCCTGCTGTGTGGAGGGGAGGGCGATAACTAGGAATACTGGCGTGTTCGTTCAGGGCGGCGGACGGGTTCCTGCCCTGGGGTTTCAGGCGGGGAGAAGTCGGGAATGTTTCTGGGGCTAGGGTGCGCCTGTGCGCCCCCGGCCAGCGTGGTGTCTAGCATAGAGCACGCCCACGCAAGCACCCGCAGCAAGAGGAAGGGCAGGGTAAGGGGGACCGAGACAAGGCTGAGTAGAAGTTCTACCCCGACAAGCACAAGGCGCAAGGCTGTGGCGAGAAACTGGGCGATCAGGGCTGGAACACGGCGAATGGCCAGGAGGGGATCGCCGCCAACAGAGCGTTCAACAGTGAGGCTCGCCATATCTACATCCTCCTACGGGCCCTGGCAAACTGCCCAGGGCGCTTTCCTAAGACTCGCCTTACAATCTAACAGCCTGTGGAGGTGGGTGCAAGGACTATTCTGCACCTTTTTCTTGGAGTTTCGCATCTTCTATGGCCGACAGGAGCCTTCATGACGAGCATCCTATCCCCCTCTTTCCCAGTTGCCCTATCTATTGATTTAGGAACCAGCGCTGTGAAGGCCCTTTTGGTAGACCCCAGGGGGCAGGTGCGCGCGCAAAGCAGTAGACCCACCCCCATTATCACTCCGCGTCAAGTTGCCCCCTTGGGGCGCGAGATGCGTCCTCACCAGGTCTTGAGGGCTGTCCAGCAAGCCGCTCGGGCAGTGCTACTTCAATGGCCCTCCGCCCAGGTGGCGGTGGTGGCGCTGACCAGTATGCGCCAGGGTATAGCCCTGCTGGACAGGGATGGCAGAGAGGTCTACCTGGGGCCAAACATTGATTTGCGTGCCGTGTTTGAAGGAGGCGCACTGGACGAAGCGTATGGGGATATCATTTACCGAACTACAGGCCACCTCCCTTCCTTGTTTTTCCCCTGGAGTCGTCTGCTGTGGCTACGCAAACACCATCCCAGGGCATACGAGCGCGGCGCCACGCTTCTGACGGTCGCCGACTGGCTTGCCTACCATCTGACTGGGATAATGGGGGTGGAGGTAGCCCTGGCTGGGGAGGCTGGCCTTCTGGACATAGGGGAGCGTCGGTGGGCCACAGCCCTGGCACGGACTCTTGGGCTGCGAGATGACTGGTTCCCTCCCCTTGCGCAGGCGTCGGCAGTGCGTGGGGGGCTGAACAAGGAGGGGGCGTCTCTTCTGGGGCTTCCGGAGGGCACGCCAGTGGTAGTGGCTGGCCCGGACACCCAGTGTGCCCTGCTAGCGGCCGGTGCGTGCCAGGCATGGCAGTTGGGGGTTGTGTTGGGGTGGAGCACAGCGGTGCAACTGCTCACCCCTTCTCCCCGCTTTGGTATTGTGCCCCGCACCTGGGTAGGCACTTTCCCTGACGGGGTGCTGTGGACAGCCGAGGCCAACGCCGGCGACGGCGGACGTGCCCTTCAATGGGTGGTGGAGACCCTCTACGGCAAGGGGGCACAGGCGTGGGTGCGCTTGGCCCGTGATGTAGAAAGGGTGGAGGCGGGAAGCGATGGGGTGCGCGCCTTTCTTGGCCCCGACGCTTTAGACCTCTCCCACCCCGGAGTGCGTCTAGGGGGGTGGCTCCTGCCGGTGCCCCTGTCGTTTAGCCCTTTGGGACGCGGGCACCTGGCCCGGGCCACCCTTGAGAACCTCGCCTTTGCAGTGCGTGCCTGTGTGGAACTCCTAGAAGAGGTGGCAGGAGACAAGGTCAAGGGGGTGCATCTGGCGGGCGGCTTGCTACGCCTGCCTTCGCTAGCCCCTATTCTGGCTTCGGTGCTGGGAAAAGTGGTGGAGGTCGCTCCACATCCTTCAGCCTCTGCCCTGGGGGCCGCCCTGGTGGCTCTACGCAACCTGGGCGTATCGCAGGAGCCACTGCCCCTGGATACCTGTGTCCCGCGCCCAGAGTGGGTTATGCTTTACGCAGACCTTTACCAAGCGTGGCGCAAGGGGGAGCAGGGGCTAGGGGCGATAGGCTTGGGGTAGGGGGGTGCTCCCGGCGAAGTAGGCCCGCAGGGAGGCCAGGATAGCCAACCTAGGCTGGGCGATGGGATGAAGGCGCTGGACCTCCTGCCAGGCCTCCTCCACAGTTTGGCCCTCTGCATCGCAGAGGATTGCAATGGCCGCCGCAGGGCTACGGCTTACCCCCAATACACATTGCACAACCAGGGGTCGCCCCTCCTGGCGGTGATGGCGGGCAAAGGCCAGGATGCGCTCCACATACTCAACGGGCCAGGGCAGGCCATCTCCTATAGGGAGGTGGAGGGTGTAGAGCCCTGGGGAAGGTCTCCCTTCGTGAAGGTCCAGGCACGCCCAAGTAAGGGGGATTTCTCCGTCTTGCGGGAGGCCGTAGGCTATGTAAAGCCAGGGTCGGATGCGGCGCAAGGGCATGTCCCTCCCAAGGTAGACACTGAGGCGGGATCCGTCAAGACCTCACCCTGAGCCCATGCTAGACTTATATGATGTGATAAGAACGAGGGGCACACTTGGCAGATCGGGATCAACCCACGGGAACCTCTACCCTCAAAGACCTTCTCTGGTTGGCGGGGGTCAGCTTAGCGATGTTGCTGGCCCTTTTGCCTTTTAGCAGTTATGTGGCCGCTCTCCCAATTATTCGCCGGGAGTGGGGCCTTACCAATGCTGAGGCTGGGGCACTGTATTCGGCGTATTTGCTGGGGTTTGCCCTGGCCTCCCTCGTAGTAGTGCCATTGACCGACCGCTGGCCACCTCACAGGGTCTTCACCGCTTCTACAGTGGCTTCAGCCATCACCAACCTGCTTTTCCCCCTTCTTGCTTACGACTTCTGGACGGGGGTGCTTTTCCGCTTTGTGGCAGGATGGGCGCTAGTGGGGGTGTATGTGCCTGGCATCCGCCTGGTCTCCGCCCGCTTCTCCCACCAAGGGAGGGGAAGGGCGGTAGGGGCCTTTGTCAGCGCTTTCTACGCGGGCGGTAGCCTCTCCCTGGCGGTAATGGGGGCTTTGCTCCCTCTCCTGGGGTGGAGGGGTGCTTATCTGGCCACGGCCCTGCTTGGGGGGCTGGCCCTGCCGCTGGCTGTCCCTCTGGTAGGCTGGGGGAAGTGGGACGGTGGAGGCGGCGCGCCCCGGGGCGGGAGGCTGGACCTTCGGGTTCTGGGCCAGGTGGGCACCCTGCTCATTATCTTGGCCTATGCCATGCACGCCTGGGAACTCTACATTGCGCGGGTGTGGCTCCCGCCCTTCCTGGCTCACCTCCTTCAGGGTCGGGGTAAAGGGCCAGAAGAGGCCGTCGCCCAGGGTGCCAGTCTGGCCAGCCTGATGCTGGCCGCTGGGGCTGTGGCCCCGTTTGTGGGGGGTGCACTTTCCGACCGCATCGGGCGGAGCCTGGGGGCGGCTGGCATATTCACCGTGAGTGGAACGGTCTCTTTCGTGTTGGGATGGCTGGCAGGGGTGCCTCTGCCTGCCCTGATAGTAGTAGGTGTGTTATATGGTTTTGCTACCGCCGCCGACTCGGCTATCTATTCTACAGCCATCACCGAAGAGGCGACGCCCCATCTCCTGGGTTCTACTATGGCCTTCCATACCTTTCTGGGTTTTGTTGCAGGGTTAGGTGCGCCCGTGGCTGCGGGGCGTGTGCTTGATGTGTTACCCGAAGTGGCACGCTGGGGCTTCGCCTTCGGCCTGGGAGGGGTAGGTGCACTGGTTGGCATCAGCGCTATGCTGGCTTTCCGCATATGGAAGGGGCGGAGGGCGGTCGCTCCCACCCTCTCTTGCCCGGCTGTTAAAGAGACCTGAGGCGAGGATGGCGCTATGCAGACGATTATCGGCGTAGATATTGGGGGGACCTTCACGGACTTCCTCCTCCTGCAAGGGCGGGGGATACGGGTGCACAAGGTGCCCTCTACTCCCCACGACCCCTCTTTGGCCCTTTTGCAGGGCCTTCGGGAGATGGGGATACGCCCCGGGGAGCCTGGGGTGCTGGTGGTGCACGGCTCTACGGTGGCCACCAATGCCCTATTGGAGCGCAAGGGTGCCTTGACTGCCCTTATCACCACGGCTGGCTTTGAGGACATCCTGGAAATCGGCAGGCAGAGCCGCCCTTCCCTCTATGACCTCAACCAGGAGCGCCCTGCGCCCCTTGTGCCCCGCCACCTGCGCTTCGGTGCCCCGGAGCGCCTGGACTTTCGCGGCAAACCTATTATTCCCCTTACCCTGCACACTGCCCGCTCGCTGGCGGAGCAGGTCAAGGCTAGCGGTGCCGAAGCAGTAGCCATCTCCCTCCTTTTCTCCTTCCAGAACCCTTCCCATGAACTGCTCCTGAAGGATGCCCTGCAACAGGTGGCCCCCGGCCTTTTCCTTTCCGTGTCGTGCGAGGTGTTCCCCGAATACCGGGAGTATGAGCGCACCAGCACCGTTGCGGTGAACAGTTATGTAGGGCCAAAGATGGCTGGCTACCTGAGGGACTTGGGGGAGGTTCTGGGCAGACGCCTGCGCATTATGCAGTCCAACGGGGGAAGCATAGGGGCCGAGGCGGCGGCGTCCATCCCCGTGCGCACCATCCTCAGCGGGCCGGCTGGTGGTGTGGTGGGGGCCTTCGCCGTGGCTTCTCAGGCGGGTTTCCCTCAAGTCATTACTCTGGACATGGGTGGCACCTCCACTGATGTCTCCCTGTGCCCTGGGCGTATGCAGGAGACCACTGCCGCCGTGATTAGCGGGGTGCCCATTGCCGTGCCTCTCATTGACATCCATACGGTGGGGGCAGGGGGCGGCTCCATCGCCCGTGTGGACGCCGGGGGTGCGCTGAGGGTTGGCCCCGAGTCCGTAGGGGCAGACCCCGGCCCAGCGTGCTACGGGAAGGGCGACCAGGTGGCGGTTACTGATGCTAACCTCTACCTGGGCCGTCTGGACCCGCGTTGGTTCCTTGGGGGGCGTATGGCCCTGGATGTGGAGCGTTCCCGCTGGGCTTTGGGCCGTTTGGCCAGGGAGATGGGGACAGACCTGCTTGGGGCGGCTAGTGGGGTGGTGCGCGTGGTCAACGCCAATATGGAGAGGGCGTTGCGGGCTATCTCACTGGAGCGGGGCTACGACCCACGGCAGTTCACCCTTCTGCCCTTCGGGGGGGCAGGCCCCCAGCATGCCTGTGACCTCGCCCAAGAACTGCGTATCCCCAGGGTGCTGGTGCCCCTTTTCCCCGGCGCCCTTTCAGCCTATGGGTGCGCCATCGCCGATGTAACAAAGGACTTTTCCAAGAGCCTGGTGCGCCCTCTGGAGGCCCTTGCCCTGGGCGAGTTGGCCCAGGTCTTTGAGAAGTTGGAAGGGCAGGGACGCCAGGACTTGCTGGATGAGGGCGTCCCTGAAGAGCGCATCACCTTTCAGCGGTTTCTGGATATGCGTTATGTGGGCCAGTCTTACGAGTTGACTGTCCCGTGCCCCCCATTAGACGCCTCTTTTTCTAGTGAGGCGGCTAGGCGGTTCCACCAGGCCCACGACCAACGCTTTGGCTACAGCGACCCTCGTGCCTCGGTAGAGGTGGTAAACATTCGCCTGAAGGCAGTGGGGCTGACGGACAAGCCCCACCAGGAAGCCCGATACGCCGAGGCTACCCCCGCCCCCGAGGGCGCCATCTTGGACCGCAGGCCAGTAGCCTTTGAAGGGCAATGGTTAGAAACGCCTCTATTTGTGCGGGAGCGCCTTCAGCCGGGGCACACCTTTGCGGGGCCGGCCGTTGTTCTCCAGATGGATGCAACGACGGTGGTGCCACCAGGGTGGAAGGCGCGCGTGGATGGGTATGGGAACTTGGTGGTAGAGCGGGAGTAAGGGTGGCTACAGGGGGCGGCTTGAAACGAACGGCAGGCCTTGGAGTTGGGCTTAGGCGAAGATGTCCACCGACAACTGGGTTTGGCTCATACCCGTCCCTCCACTATCACCAGTCCGCCCCGTCCCCTTGGGTCCGCCGCACCCGTGAGCCTTCCATCGGGTTCCCGTATAGCCAGGTGCACGAGGGCAAAGAGGGGGTCGTAACTGAAGGCACTCTTTGTGGGTGTCAAGCCACGGCGAACCAGGAAGTCCTTTACGGCGAAATAGAGCCGTGCCTCAATGTCTACTTGCTGACCTTCGCAATGGAGGCGCGGGGCTGAGACCGCTTCCATCGGCGTCATCCCGTAGTCTACGAGGTTCACGATTGTCTGGAGCACCCCCGTCAGGATGCGTGTCCCTCCGGGGGCACTGGCCACTGCCCAAGGTGCGTTGCCCTTCCACAAGAATACAGGGGCCATTCCAGTGATGCGTGCTTTCCCAGGGGCAATGGAGTTGGGATGGCCGGGAAACGGGTGAAAGGCCATCATAGCGTTGTTGAACATAAAGCCTAACCCCTCCACAACAACGCCCGAGGCCGGTGTTGAGAGGGTGTGGGTGATGGCGATGGCGGTGCCCTCTTCGTCGATGGCGGAGATGGTAGTGGTATGGGCGGGCTCGGGCGCCGGCGCTCCAGGCACCTCAAAAGGCACATTGCGCAGCACCTTCTCCCGCCATTGGGCGGCGTGTGCCTTGGAGAGGAAAAGGTCAATGGGCACAGGCTGGAAGTCGGGGTCGCCCAGGTGGAGCATCCTGTCCGCAAAAGAGGCTTTCTGGGCCAAGGCCATGCTCCAGGCATAGTTGGGGGATCCGAAGGGTAGGTCCCTGGGGTCAAACCCCTCCAAAATGTTCAGGATCTCCATCACCTGCACTGGCGATGTGGGAGGTGGTGTGCCGCTGATGCGGATTCCCCGATAGGTGGACTCCACCGGCGGCTTCACTTTTACCTGGTAAGTCTTGAAGTCTTCCAGGGTCAGGAGGCCCCCGTTGCGGGCGAAGTCTTCTACGATCTTGTGAGCGATCCACCCCTCGTAAAAAACCTGAGGGCCGTGCTGGGCCACCTCCCGCAGGGTATTAGCATAGTCTGGGTTTCGGAACCACTCCCCGGCGGCGTAGAGGCGCCCGTCCTTAGTGAAGAGACGGGCCGAGGCCGAGGTGGAAGTGAGGATCTCCTGCATAGAAAGGACACCCTCTTGGGATGGGGGGCGACGCCACATTTGCGCCAGTTCGCCCGGAACAACGAAACCCTCCTCAGCCAGAGCGATGGCTGGCTCCACAACGGCCTTCCAAGGGAGTTTGCCGAAGCGCCGGTGGAGTTCCCAGAAGCCCGCCAAGTTGCCAGGGACGGTAACCGCCAGGTAGCCTACCTCGTTGATGTGTCCTTCCAGTTCCCAGAGGTCAAAGCGCAGGCGCCGCTTGACCTTGGAGGCCCACATGTCAGGAGTAGCCTTTAGGGGGGCACGCCCGCAGAAGTCCAGGGCCAGGTGCTGGCCCGAGGGGGCGTGGAAGACCAGGGCCACGCCCCACCCGCCCAGGGAGGTCATTTGTGGGTCCACGACCCCTTGGGCGAAGGCGACGGCCACTGCCGCGTCAACGGCGTTGCCCCCCTCGTGGAAGATGTGCCTGGCCACCTCGGCCGCTTCAACTTGTGGGGCGGCGATAACGCCTTTCATGGGTCTCCGTGCAACAACTGGCGTTGAGGATCGGTGGTGGGAAAGATGGCCAGGATGCGAGCAGGGGCGTCCCCCACGTTGCGGAGTAGATGTTTTACCCCAGTGGGAGCCAGCACCGTGTGGCCCCCGCTGATGCGTTGGACGGCGTCTCCCAGGGTCGCCTCTATTTGGCCCTCTAGGATGACAATGGCCTCCTCATGTGTTGGATGGATGTGTAGGGGGATGAATGCCCCAGGGGCTAGTGTAATTTCGTTCACTGTTAGATGCTCTGCACCCACCTCTTTACGCACTATCCCTTTGCTGCAGACGCCTTTCCAAGGCTCCTGGCCAGGGCTATCGGCGTGTCGCAGGATGGGCATGCTCGCCTCCTTTTTATCCGATTACGGGTATCATACCAGCGCCAGAAGCGCAACGGCAAGGTCAGGGTGCAACGGGCGGGTCGCTTGCGTGCTCTTTCGCCCACATCTCCGCCACATCCTGGCACCGCAGGAAGGCCACTCCAGGGAAGGAGCGTATGTGGCGAATTAGGCGTTCCAGCAGGAGCAAACGCCCCGGCCTCCCTATGACCTGGGGGTGCATAGTGAGGCAGAAGGCGCGTCCCCAGCGGTAAGCCCCCTCAAAGCCCGATGCCCAGGTGTTGAACACCGCCTCGGGGCTTTGCATTGGCCCCCGAATGTTGGCCGAAGGGACGAAAGCGAAGTAGGGGAAATCGTCCCACTCCCAGTGGACGGGGATCTCCACTAGGCTACGGCCCTCGCCCGCCTCTACCCAGTAGGGGGCATCGTCCCCCATAAGGCTGGAATCGTAAAGGAAGCCTCGGCTCGCTAGCAGGGGCAAAGAGCGTTCCGAGAGTTCCCACGATGGGGAGCGATACCCCGCCGGGCGCTGGCCTGTGAGGCGTTCTAGAATGGCTATCCCTCTGTCCAGCACGCCGACCTCTTCCTCCGGGGTGCAGGTGGCGGGCGGCTCGTGCATGTATCCGTGGTGGCCCACCTCGTGGCCGCGCCGCACTATCTCCTTAACCAGGTGGGGGTGTGTCTCGGCCACAAAGCCCGGGATGAAGAAGGAGGCCTGAATACCGAAGGTGTCAAGTAGGTCCAGGATGCGAGGGGTAGCCACCCTGGGGCCGTATTCCGCCATGGACATAAGAGATGGATAGGAGGCGAACTGGGGGTTGCGCCGTATCCAGGAGGACTTACCGTCCACATCAAAGGTTAGCATCACGACACAGCGGATACCCCCTGGCCAGATGCCTGCCATTCTGCCTCCTTTCATGCAGAAGTAAGAGAGGAGCGCACCTTCTCCACAACCTGATCCAGGGGCACCATCTCCCCGTGGCGCGCCGTGCGCCTCTTCACCTCGGCGGCGCCCTGGCGCAGGGCACGGGGGCTTACCACCACCCGCACTGGGAATCCTAGCAGGTCGGCGTCATTGAACTTTACCCCAGCCGATTCCTGGCGGTCATCGTAGAGCACTTCTATGCCGGCTTTTTGTAATACCTGGTAGATGTAGTCTGCCTGCTGGACCACCTGAGGGTCTTCCAGGTTCAGCCCCACAAGGTAGACCGAAAATGGCGCAACAGACGGGGGAAATATCATTCCGACCTCGTCGTGGTTGTGCTCCACAACGGCTGCCAGCAGGCGCCCGACGCCGATGCCATAGCATCCCATGATGATGGGCCTCTGCTGTCCCTCCCGGTCCAGGTAGAAGGCCCCTAGGCGCTCGCTGAAGAAGATGCCCAGTTTGAAAACATGCCCCACCTCCACACCCCGTTCCGACCGGAGTGGTGCTCCACATTTGGGGCACCCGTGCTCTGCCTCGGCCAGGGCGATATCCGCCAGGATGTCGGCCTGGAAGTCACGGGGAAAGTTGGCATTGCGCAGGTGGTAGTCGGGACGGTTCGCACCCACAACAAAGTTGCTCCCCATGCGGACCGAGTCGTCGGCTATGATGGGGATGCCCTTGAGGCCGATGGGGGAGGCGGAGCCGGCTACTAGCCCGGTCTGGAACACTTCGGTGTCGCTAGCCAGGCGAAGGTCGTTGGCTTTCAGCACCCGCTTCAGTTTTGTCTCGTTCACTTGTAAGTCGCCTCGGATGGCCACAAACACGATGCGCCCATCGGCGTTGTAGAAGACGGCCTTGAGGGTCTGGTGCTTGGGGATGCCCAAGAAGTTGGCCAGGTCTTCAATGGTCTTGATGCCGGGGGTGTGCACCTCCTCCAGAGGGAGAGGTGCGCTGGTAGGGACAGGAGGCTTGCGGCTTTGGGCACGCTCGGCGTTGGCGGCGTAGCCACACGCCCCACACAGGAGGATGGTGTCCTCCCCGATGGGTGTAGGGAGGATGAACTCGTGGGAGTCCTTCCCTCCTATGGCCCCGCTATCGGCCTCTACCATCACGGCAGGGACGCCGCACCGTTCGAAGATGTTGCGATAAGCCTGCACCATAGCCTGGTAGGAAGCCTCCAACCCATCCTCATCGGCGTCAAAACTGTAAGCATCCTTCATTTCAAACTCGCGCACGCGGATCAGCCCTCCGCGGGGCCGAGGCTCGTCCCGGAACTTGGTCTGGATCTGGTAGAGGTTAAGGGGGAGGTCGCGGTAACTGCGCACGAAGGCGCGCACCAGCAGGGTGATGACCTCCTCGTGGGTGGGGGCCAGCACCATATCCCTCTCCCGGCGGTCTTTCAGACGAAAGAGGATAGGGCCAAAGGCTTCGGCCCGCCCCGTCTCCTGCCAAAGGTCCAATGGCTGGAGCGCAGGTAGTTTCACCTCCTGAGCGCCGGCGGCGTTCATCTCCTGGCGGATAATGGCCTCAATCTTCTGCAACGCGCGCAATGCCAGGGGCATATAAGCGTAGACCCCTGCAGCAAAGGGGCAAATCATGCCTGCCTTCAGCAAGAGGCGGTGGCTAGGGGTCTCCGCCTCGGCTGGGTCGGTGCGAAGGGTGCGGCCAAACAGTCGAGTGAAACGCATTGCCCTCTCCGCGAGTGGCTCTCGCCACCATGATACCCTGGGATGGCTCTTGAAAAGCCGGGCTGCTGTGTTTTCAGATAACTCCCTCGGCTTTGAGGTGTTCCATATCGTCAGCTGCGAGGCCCAGCAGACCGCCGTAAATCTCGCCGTTGTGCTGGCCCAGGGAAGGGGCGGGGCTCCGCACAGCGCCCGGCGTCTCCGAGAGGCGGGGTGTAACCCCTGGGATACGCACCCTCCCCGCTATGGGGTCATCCACTTGCACAAGGAAGCCCCGCTCCCGGATATGGGGGTCCCGGCAGATATCCTCGGCGCTGTAAATAGGCCCTGCCGCTACGCCCGCCTCCTCCAGCACTGCCAGGGCCTCCTGAAGGGTGTGCTGGGCAATCCATTGGGCCATCTGGCCATTCAGTTCGGCGATGTGCTGGCGTCGCCCTTGCAGGGTAGCAAAGCGGGGGTCTGTTGCCCACTCTGCTTTGCCGATGGCCCTGGCGAGACGGCGGAACTGGTCGTCCGAGGCTACGAAGAGGGTTACCCATTTGCCGTCTTTGGTGGGGAAGTGGTCGCTGGGGGCGCCTGCTGGGTTCACATTCCCCTGGCGCTCCCGAACAATACCCAAGCGATCGTAGAGGGGGATAGTGTTTTCCGACACGCGAAGGATGCTCTCATACAGGGCTAGGTCAATCATTTGCCCCTGCCCTGTTTTCTCCCGCCAGCGCAAGGCCACTAGGCAACCGATGGTGGCGAAGCAGGCGGTCAGGTAATCGGCCAGGGCGAAGCCGGGGCGTGTAGGGGGGCGGTCTGGGAAGCCGGTAACATAGGCCAGCCCTCCGAAGCCCACAGCCACGCGGTCGTAGGCGGCCTTGTGCCTGTAGGGGCCACTCTGCCCGAAGCCAGAGACCCGCACCATAATCAGGGATGGGTTTACCCTCCGCAGGTCTTCCCAGCCTAGGCCCCACCGCTCCAGCGTGCCGGGGCGGAAGTTCTCCAGAAGGACATCCGAGACCTTCACCAACTCTTTCAGCAGGGCCTGGCCTTTGGGCTTGCGAAGGTCAAGGGTAATGGACTGCTTATTGCGCCCTTCCACGGTCCACCAGAGGGAGGTGCCGTTGACCATCTCGCCTGCCTGGCGAGCAATGTCCCCTGTGCCGGGCATCTCCACTTTGATTACCTGTGCCCCGAACTCGGCCAGGAATGTGCCTGCCACCGGTGCGGCAATGAAAGTGCCGATGTCCACGACGCGCAGGTCTGCCAGGGGCAAGGGGGACAAAGGCATAAGGACGCTCCTTTCTCTCTCCTCCTCGCCCAGTATAATAGAAACGCTTCGGGGGAGGAGCCTACCAACGGAGGCAGAGATGACGCAGGAACGGCCGCAAATTGGGAACCGCATTGTGGCGAAAGTGCTTAGCGTGCGAGGGCAGTGCTACTGGGGGCATTACCCAGGCCAGGAGATAGAGGTCAGTTGCCATAACACGGGGGGCATGTGTGGTTTCCTCTACCACGATATCTTCCCCACCATCTCCATGCTTCAGTTTGGGGGTGCATATCCCTGGGGCGAGCCGGATGTGGTAGAGGTAGAGTGCCCAGACCGCCAGAATGTAGTGAAGGTGCAGTTGAGGAGGGTAAAGTAAGCCTACTTGCCCAGGAGGAAGTCCAGCAGTATCCTATTCACCTCCTCGGCGCGTGTCCATAGAATGCCGTGGCCCCCTCCCCGGAGGATTTCCAGGCGGGCGTTTGGGATGCTCTGAGCCAGGAGGCGGGACTGCTCCAAGGGGGTTACCAGGTCTTGGTCGCCGCAGAGGACAAGGGTGGGTGCGGTAATGTGCTGGAGGAGCCCTCGGGTGTCGTGGGCCAGTATGGCCTCTCCCTGACGGAAGAAGGCGTCCAATGCCATAGGGTTGGGATTGGCGGCGGCGCGGCGGATGGTCTCCTCTATCAGGGCAGTATTCTGGTAGTCCTGTGGGGAGTAGATCCATGGGAAGGTGGCACGGTAATACTCTTCCAGGGAGAGGCGCCCCCGCAGGAGTCGGCGCATCTCCATTAGGGCGCGGTCGTAGGGGGTCATAAAAGCGAAGGAGGAGATGAGGGCCATCTTCCCCACCCGTTGGGGGAAGTGGATGGCCAGTTGCTGCGCTATGGCCCCGCCCATACTGTGCCCGGCGATGTGGGCTTGGGGAATGCCCAGGGCGTCCAAGACGCCCAGCACATCTTTAGCCATGTCCAGGGTCGTGTAGGGGGCCGAGGCTTTGCTGGACTGGCCAGCGTCCCTGTTATCTATGGAGATGCAACGGAAGTGCTGGCGGAGGGCTGGCACCTGGTAAGCCCAGCCCCGGTGGTCCATTTCAAAGCCCTGGAGCAGAACGAGGGGAGGGCCTTCCCCTGCCTCCCGGTAGAAGATGTCTATGGCGTTAGCGCGAAGGTTGGGCATAGGACACCCTACTCCACCCGCAGGGCCAGGGTGGCTGGGATGTCTAGTTTGATGCCAGGCCCCATCGTGGAAGCCAGGGTGATGCTACGGATAAAGACGCCCTTGATCTCTTCGGGCTTGGCGCGCTTGACGGCGTCAATCAGAGCGGCCAGGTTCTCCAGTAGGTGCTGTTCTGGAAACGAGGCTTTACCGATAGGGGAGTGGATGAGGCCCAAACGGTCAAGCCTAAACTCTAGGCGGCCCTTCTTGGCTTCGTTGATAACCCTGGGGAGGTCATGTGGTGGCACTACAGTGCCGGCGCGTGGGTTGGGCATAAGGCCTTTGCGCCCAAGCACGCGCCCCAAGCGCCCGATCCGTCCCATCATATCTGGGGTGGCGATGGCCACATCAAACTCTGTCCACCCCTCCTGGTCAATTCGGCGGATGACCTCGTCGTCGCCGATGATGTCGGCGCCGGCCTGGCGTGCTATTGCGGCCGCCTCGCCCTGAGCGAAGACCAGGACCCTTTTCGACTTGCCCATGCCGTGGGGGAGGACAACCACGCCGCGCACCATCTGCTCCGACCGACGGGGGTCGGCCGTTGTGCGGATATGCACCTCTATCGTCTCATCAAACTTGGAGGTAGCAGTCTTTTTCGCTAGGGCTACGGCTTCCTCAGGGGTATAGTAGCGGGTGGGGTCTACCAGGGCAGCGGTCTGGGCGTAGCGCTTGCCGTGGCGTTTTTTCAGTTCTTGCACACTGGTAGGTGTGGTCATATTATCCCTCCACCACTTCAATCCCCATGCTTCGCGCGGTGCCTTCCACTATACGCATGGCTGCTTCCAGGGTATTGGCGTTCAGGTCGGGGAGTTTGGTCTGGGCGATCTGACGGATCTGCGACTTGGTTACCCGGCCGACCTTCTGGGCAGGGGGTGCGCCACTCCCCTTCTCTGCACCAGCCGCTTTCTTGAGGAGTTCGGCTGCAGGGGGCGTTTTGGTAACGAAGGTGAAGGAGCGGTCCTCAAATATAGTAACCTGGACTGGGATAATGGTGCCCTTCTGGGCCGCCGTGCGGGAGTTGTATTCCTTGATGAACTGCATAATGTTGACGCCGTGCTGGCCCAGGGCCGGGCCAACAGGCGGAGCCGGGGTGGCCTCCCCTGCGGGGAGTTGGAGTTTCAGGATGGCTTTGACCTTTTTGGGCATGCGTCCTCCGTGGAAAGAACCTGGCGGCAGAGCCGAGCCTAGCCGCCAGGGATGGCCTTCTGTCTCTGGCGGGGCTGGCTTTGCCTGCCCCTCCCGCCTTCGGCGTATGCCTGGGCGGTATCTTTTTCGTGCTAGGCGATGCGCTCTACCTCCAGCAGGTCCAACTCTACAGGGGTCTCCCGACCGAAGAAGGAGACCAGCACCCTTACACGCCCCTTATCGGGGTATATCTCGTCTACCGTGCCGATAAAGTCTTTGAACAGGCCTCCCACAATCTTTACCTGCTGTCCCTTGGTGTAGCCGACTTTTACCAGGGGGTGTCCTGCTTCAATGCGCTTGAAGATGGCCGCTGCCTCTTGGGGCGCTAGAGGGACTGGCTGAGGCTTCTCGGTCATAGTATCGGCAGAGATGAAGCCCGTTACTCCCGGGGTGTTGCGCACAGCGGCCCAGGTCTGCTCGTCCATTTTCATGCGCACCAGGATATACCCTGGGAACATAGGGCGGGTCCTCTTTACCCGTTGACCCTCGCGGATTTCTACTACCTGCTCCTTGGGCACTATTACCTCAAAGATACGGTCTTTGAGGTCCAGGGTTTCCACCCGCTGGGTTATGGCTTTAGCAACCCGATCCTCCTGGCCAGAGTAGGCGTGCACGATATACCAATCCCCCTCTCCCAGTTCGGGGGCAGGCTTCTCCTCTTCTTTGGTAGTGGGCGTCTTAGCCTGGTTGGTGGGTTGTGCCGGCATAGGTCTTTTTCCTCTCCCCCTTATCCCCCGAGTGCGAAACGGGCCAGGAATGAGAAAATCAGGTCTATTAGGCCCAGGGCAATGCCCACGGCGGCCGATAGGGCGATGACCAGGGTGGTGAGGCGCACAGTGTCCTGGCGGGAGGGCCAAGTAACCTTTTTCAGCTCCGCCCAGGTCTCGGCCAGGAAGCGCCACTGGAGGAGGCGCTGGCCTGCTAAGGCAGCGCGAGAGGGAGCGGGTCCCCCGCTTGAGCGGGCCATGCTAACGCGTCTCCCGATGGAGTTGGTGTTTGCGGCACCGAGGGCAGAACTTCCTGCGCTCCAAGCGTCCCTGGTCGTTACGACGGTTCTTTGAGGAGAGGTAGTTGCGCTCGTGGCACTCGGTGCACGCCAGAGTAATGAGCACCCGGTCACCTTTCTTGGCCATATCTCACCCTATTCAACGATCTTGGTGAACACGCCCGCCCCGACGGTGCGCCCGCCCTCCCGAATGGCGAAGCGCAGCCCCTGTTCCAGGGCCACAGGATACATCAGTTTGACGGTCATGCGTGTGTTGTCGCCGGGCATGACCATCTCTACGCCCTGTGGGAGGACGATCTCTCCGGTTACATCGGTGGTGCGGATATAGAACTGGGGTTTGTAGCCGGTGAAGAAGGGTGTGTGGCGGCCACCCTCCTCTTTGGAGAGGACATACACCTCGGCCTCCGCCACGGTGTGGGGTTTGATGGAGCCGGGCTTGGCGAGAACTTGCCCTCGCTCCACCTCCTCTCTTTCTATCCCCCTTAGGAGCACCCCTATTGCATCCCCAGGTTCGGCCTCGTCCAGGGTCTTGTGGAACATCTCTATGCCAGTGGCGACGGTGCGCTTGGACTCGCTGGAGAAGCCCACGATCTCCACCTCTTCGTTCAGGTGAAGGGTTCCCCGCTCAACTCGGCCAGTTACCACCGTGCCCCTTCCCTTTATGGCGAACACATCTTCAATTGGCATTAGGAAGGGCAGGTCCCTGGGGCGCTGGGGGACGGGGATATACTCGTCGACTATATCCAGAAGTTTCAGTATAGGCCCGCACCACTGGCAATCGGGCTTGCTACAGCCGCACTCAAGGGCTTTAAGGGCACTGAGGCGGACTATGGGGGTGGTGTCCCCTGGGAACTGATATTTGTTGAGCAGGTCTCGCACCTCCAGTTCCACCAGGTCCAGGAGTTCCGGGTCGTCCATAGCGTCTATCTTGTTCAAGGCGACCACTACATAAGGCACATTGACCTGGCGGGCCAAGAGGATGTGCTCCCTGGTCTGGGGCATGGGGCCATCGGGTGCGCTGACCACCAGGATAGCGCCATCAATTTGGGCGGCGCCGGTGATCATATTCTTCACATAGTCGGCGTGGCCGGGGCAGTCCACATGGGCGTAGTGGCGCTTGGCTGTTTCATACTCCACATGGGTGATGGAGATGGTGAGGCCCCGTGCCCGTTCTTCGGGGGCGGCATTGATTTGATCGTAGGTTGTCCACTTGGTGGGGTTGCCTGGCTGTTTGGAAAGGACAAGGGTAATAGCCGAGGTAAGGGTGGTCTTACCGTGGGCCACATGGCCTATAGTGCCCACATTGATGTGGGGCTTGGTGCGCAAGAACTTCGCCTTTGCCACTGTCGTTGCCTCCTTATTGTGTCCAGCCTCGGGGGGGCACCCCGCGGCGTTGTTTATCCTCTTGTTGTGGAGCCCACAGCCGGGATCGAACCGGCGACCCCGTCCTTACCAAGAACGTGCTCTACCGCTGAGCTATGTGGGCCCTCGCGCAAGTGGAGGGGGTAGGATTTGAACCTACGAAGCCCGACGGGCGCCAGATTTACAGTCTGGTGCGTTTGGCCGCTCCGCCACCCCTCCAACAGGAGTTCAGTATAGCAAATATAAAGGGAAAAGAGCAAGCCCTTCAACTGCGCCAAGGGTATACCAGGAAAGCCCGAGGGGGGATTCGAACCCACCAACCTTCCGATTACAAGTCGGTTGCGCTGCCGTTGCGCCACTCGGGCGTTGCCCCCTGCATCCCCCTCGGTTCTCTCACCCTGCCCGGTATCTACTGTTAGTGTAGGGGGGCCAGGTCTTTCCGTCAAGGTGCGCCGTCTTGCCATCCCTCTATTACAGGGTGTTGAGGGGGCCTAAACCCCTGGGGCTATAGGGGGCGCCACTGGCCCTCTACCGTGCCGCCTGGTGGTTGTTGAGGCCCCTGCCCCGAGGGGCCAGGCCCGGGGGGCGGTGTCCCCGCCTGCTGGTAGACGCGTAGGCCGATCTCCTGCATCGCCGAGGATAGTTCGGCCATACGGCTCCTTATGAGGGCGATATCCTGCCCCTTTAGGGCATCCCGTAGGGCGTTGACTTTCTCTTGCACCCGCTGGGCAAGGTCGCTGGGGATACGCTGAGCGTGCTCTTTCAGGAGCCTCTCCCCCTGATAGGCCATCTGGTCGGCCTGGTTGCGCAGGTCTGCCTCCTCTTTCCGTCGGCGGTCCTCTTCGGCGTAGCGCTGAGCCTCCTGCACCATGCGCTCTATCTCCTCTTTAGAGAGGCCGGAGGAGGGTTGGATCACCATCTTCTGCTGGCGCCCTGTGGCCATATCTTTGGCCGAGACGGTCAAGATGCCGTTGGCATCAATGTCAAAGGTTACCTCGATCTTGGGGAAGCCACGGGGTGCAGGCAGTATGCCGTCCAGGATGAAACGCCCGATGGACTTGTTATCCCTGGCCATAGGCCGTTCACCCTGGAGCACGTGGATTTCCACGCTGGGCTGGTTGTCGTCGGCGGTGGTGAACACCTCGGACTTGGAGGTGGGGATGGTGGTATTACGAGGTATAAGCACATGGAACACCCCGCCCAGGGTCTCCACGCCCAGGGAGAGGGGGGTTACATCCAGGAGGAGGATGTCGCGAACCTCTCCCTTCAGGATGGCCCCTTGCAGGGCGGCGCCGATGGCCACAGCCTCGTCGGGGTTAACGGAGCGGTTCGGCTCCCTGCCAAAGATGACCTTAGCCTGCGCCTGCACAGCAGGCATGCGGGTCATCCCGCCCACCAGGATGACCTCGTCAATCTGCTCTGGGCGGAGTTTGGCGTCGGCCAGGGCCTGCTGGCAGGGCCCCTTCAGGCGCTCCAGCAGAGGGGCGGTCATCTGCTCCAGTTGGGCGCGGGTAATTGTGCGCACCAGGTGCTTCGGCCCTGTAGGGTCCGCAGAGATGAAGGGGAGGTTGATCTCTGTCTGGGTGAGGCTAGACAGTTCAATCTTGGCCTTTTCGGCAGCCTCCTTCAGGCGCTGGAGGGCCATGCGGTCTTGGCGCAAGTCTATCCCTGTTTCCCTGCGAAACTCTTCTACTAGCCAGTCAATAATGCGCTGGTCAAAGTCATCCCCACCCAAGTGGGTGTCGCCGGCCGTGGAGAGCACCTCGAAGACACCATCCCCCAGGCGAAGGATGGTGATGTCAAAAGTGCCACCACCCAGGTCAAAAACGGCGATGGTGGCCTCCTTCCGCTTGTCCAGGCCATAGGCGAGGGAGGAAGCGGTCGGCTCGTTGATGATGCGTAGGACATTAAGGCCGGCGATGCGCCCGGCGTCTTTGGTGGCCTGGCGCTGGGCGTCGTTGAAGTAGGCGGGGACGGTGATAACGGCGTCCGTTATCTTCTCTCCCAGTTTGGCTTCGGCATCGGCCTTGAGTTTCATTAAGACCATCGCCGAGATTTCCGGGGGGGCGTAGGTCTTACCGCCCATCTCTACCCATGCATCGCCGTTGGCGGCGCGGACGATCTTGTAGGGCAGGCGTTTGATGTCGTCTTGCACCGAGGGGTCATCGTATTTGCGCCCCATCAGGCGCTTCACTGAGAAGATGGTGTTCTCGGGGTTGATAATGGCCTGCCGACGGGCAGCCAGCCCCACCATTCGCTCCCCTGTCTTGGGGTTAACTGCCACCACAGATGGGGTAAGGCGCTGGCCTTCAGCGTTCTCCAGCACCACAGGCTCTCCGCCCATTACGACGGCCATCACCGAGAAGGTCGTGCCAAGGTCAATGCCGAGCACTTTAGCCATGGGTTTCCTCCTTTGCTGTCTCTGTTGGGGGCTGGGGCTGTTGCCCAGCCGGTTCGCTTACAGGTTTTTCTGCGGCGCGGGCCACTATGACCAGGGCTGGGCGGAGCACCCGTCCCTGGAACTTGTAGCCTTTTCGTGCCACCTTGATAACACTCCCGCTGGGCAGGGTGTCGCTGCTCTCCTGACCTACAGCCTCGTGCTCCCACGGGTCAAAGGGCTGGCCCTGGGGATTAAGGGGTTCAAGCCCGGCCTGCTGGAGGATAGAGAACAGCTTGCGCGTTGCCAGGCGCATCCCTTCTGCCCAGGGGGAGTTGGTTTCACCGAGCAAGTTATCCAGGGCCAATTCCAAGTCGTCCAGGGCAGGGAGGAGGCGCAGGAGCAGGTTACTGGTGGCGTGGCGCTGGAAAGCCTCCCGCTCCTGCTCCACCTGCTTGCGGTAGTTAATAAAGTCAGCCTGCACCCGCTGAAGGAGTGCCTTGAACTGCGCTCGCTCCCGCTGGGCTTCC
The DNA here is from genome assembly GCA_046294495.1 of Dehalococcoidia bacterium. Taxonomy (GTDB): domain Bacteria; phylum Chloroflexota; class Dehalococcoidia; order Lucifugimonadales; family HRBIN23; genus HRBIN23. The sequence continues at coordinate 52,722 of JBKBKV010000002.1, forward strand.
TCCAGTTCTCCCCTCAGGCGTTCCGCCTCTGTGGCCTCGGGGCCTGGGGGAAGCCCTACGGGCGGGGTGGTTTGTTCAGGGGAGTCGTTAGTGGCGGTCATGTCTCCTCCTCGCCAGCATGGGGTAAAGGGTGCCCAAGCCGCTGGAAACAGGCGTCCAAAATAGACAAAAGTTCGCTTCGCGTCCCCTCGGCCTGCAAAGCCTCCAGGTGCTCTCGTAGAGCCGTCAGGTGCTGTAAGATACCCAGGGCCAGTTCCACGCCCGCCAGGTTTACGCCTCGCTCGTCTACCAGGTGCTTGATAAGGCGGAGGCGGAGGATATCCATATCCGAATACAGGCGTTGGTTGCTCTCTGTCCGCACCGGGCGCACTAGCCCCAGGCGTTCGTATTTGCGGAGGGTCTGGGGGTGCATGTCCAGGAGTTGGGCCGCAACCCGCATGACATACACTCCCCTCCAGGGAGATGCCCTGGGCAGGCCCCTGGAGCCCTGCGACTGGGGAAAGCGGGGTTGCACTGTAGCCTCCCTCCTCTGTGGTATGGATGCCCCTTGGGGGCTGTCAGGCTCTAATTTAGCATTTGACACAGCGCGTGTCAATGTATATGATATATAATGTCAGAATTGTCGTTGCCAGGAAGGGAGGAAGATGGGTGGATGGGAGAGGAGAGGAAAACGGTTCTTCCACGCCGGTGCCCCAAGTGTGGTGGCGACCTGCACCAGCGGCGGGACTTATACGGTCACTACCGTTCGTGCCTGCAGTGTGGTTGGATAGAAGAGGTGCCCCCCCAGCAGGCCGCTGAGAAGCCCCCACGCCGTAAAGCCCTCTAGAAGTTGCCGGCCAGCCACCAGCGTTCAAACAACACCTTGCCCCAGTGCCACCACCACGCCGGCCCGCGGATCCTTGCGGCAGGGGGGCCAGGCTCTACATAGAAGTTGGCCCTGGCAAATCCGGCTTTCCCGAAGCCGGTCTCCACAAATCAGGCACCCTCGCCGGCGAAGGTGTCCTGAGGCCCTTTGGCTATGGCAGAAGCCAGGTTCCTGGCCACCACCTTGCCCTGGGCGTGGGCGAAGACGCCAGCCTTGGGGAGCGGTAGGCTGTAGGCTAGGGGGATAACCGTAACATCTCCGATGGCATACACATTGGGCTGGGAGGTCTGCAGTGTCCGCTTGTCCACAGGGATCCAGCCCCGCTGGTCGGTGAGCCCTGCCTCCCGCACCACTGCCGGAGCCTGGTGGGGAGGGATTGCAATGAGCAGGTCGTATTCAGCCTTTGCCCCGTTTTCAAAGGTCAACAACCGCTTCTCGGGGTCGATGCTTGACCAGCGGTGCTGGGGGAAGTAGGCGATGTCGCGCGCCTCTAACAGGGCCTTCGCTTGGGCGCCAATGATGGGCCCCGCGGCCGGCATGGGCTGGGGTTCCGGGGTGTAAATGGCTATTGGTGAAGCGTTGCGCAGGCCCCGCCGCCGCAGGTAGTAGTCCAGGAGGAAGGCCATTTCGTAGGGCGCGGCCGGGCACTTGTAAGGCAGAGATGGGATTAGGACAACAACTCGCCCTCCCTGGAAGGCGCGCAAGGCATCCTGCAGGCGTTTGGCCTGCTCCAGTTCGTAGAAACTGTAGGCAGAGGGGAAGAGGGTGGGAGTGGCGCCATAGGCCAGCGCCGCCCCAAGGGAGACCACCAGGTAATCGTAGCCTATTTGCTGGTTGTTGACCCTCACCGAGCCACCCTTTAGGTCCAGTGCCTCTACTGTGCCCTGCACTAACTCTACCCGGCTCGGCAGAAGTCGGCGCACTTCACGGCAGATGGCCTCGGGCTTTCGCCATCCGAAAGCCAGCCACAAAAAGGAGGGGGCGAAGCAGTGCTGTGGATTCCGCTCCACCAGCACGATACGATGCTCCTGCGGAAGCCAACGGCACAGATACTTAGCGGTTGTCAACCCGCCCACTCCACCACCCAGTATGACTACCGTCTTGCCGGGCATATCTTACCTCCTAGCAGCCGCAAGGGTATCATACCACAGGCTCTTATACCCCACCCTCTTTCACAACCCTGATGGTGAAGCGGTTGCTTGGCAGGAAGGAGCATACATACTGATAGACGCCAGGGTGTTGGAAGCGATAGGTGAGGGTCTGCCCCGAGGGCACCTTGAATGGGCCGATCCAGTGGGCCACCACATCCTCGTTGCGGAGCACCAGGGTATCTCGCTCCCCAACCAGCATGGTCAACTCCGCGGGGAACTCCACATACACGGGAAAGTCCTCCATTCGGCGCAGGCGCTCGGCTGTGCCCTGTGGAACCACAACCCGCACCTCACGCCCTACCTGCTGGAGCGGGATATAGATGCGCTCGTCTATAAGGCGCACTGGAGGCGCGGGGGCAGTGCGCTCCATTATCACGAACACCACCCCCTGTAGCACCAGGGGCAACACCAAGAAGAACCCTATCCCCACTGCCAGTGGGAGCCAGCGGCGACGCCCCCTTTGAGCGCCCCCTTGTGGGCTATCCACACCCTCTACCATTCCCTCTCCTAGTGCAGGCTAAGGGGCACGCACCTCTACCGCTACTTGCACAGTGCCAGCCTTTTCAAACTTCAGGGTCAGTGTAAAGCGGTCGCCCGGCTTCAGTTCCCGCTTAAGGTTCAATAGCATTATATGTTTGCCTCCAGGCTTCAGTTCCAGAGTGCCCCCGGCGGGAACCTCGAAGGCGTGCATTGCGTGCATGCGGGCCATCCCCCCCTCTATTGCCGTTTCGTGAAGTTCCACAGTGCCCGCAACATCAGGCGCTTCGGCACCCGTAAGGCGGTCGGACACAGTGCCTGTGTTTACGATACGGAAGTAGGCTGCCACCGCCCCGGCCATATTAGGGGACGGGCGCGCCCAGGCATCCTCCACACGCAACAGGGCAGAGGGTTTAGGCGTCGGTGTAGGAGCAGCCGCCCGGCACGCCCCGAGAAAAACCCCTACGCTCAGTAAGAACACGATGGTGATAGCGCGCACCTATCCCCCTTTCAATAGGTGTTGTATATCTTGCGCAACGAAGCGGATCTCGTCGCCCTGGAGGCCGATGAATGGGGGAAAGGTGAGGCGTAACCGCCCCTTGGGGTCAATGGCAAAGACGAAAGCGGTATGGGCAACCCCATAGCCCGATGCAGAACCAATGTCCTCTTTGTAATATTGGACGCCATAGGCTTTGGCAATCTGGCTTACCTGCTCCGGCGTCCCGGTCAGTCCAATGTAGCGGGTGTCGAAGCCTTTTACATACTGGCGCAGGCGCTCGGGGGTATCCCGCTCCGGGTCAACCGAGACGAAAACGAACTGGACACGCTGGGCATCGTTCCCCAGGCGTTCAAAAACCTGGCGAACGGCGATCATAGTAGTTGGGCATACATCCGGGCAATGGGTGTAGCCGAAGAACACGAGGACAACCTTGCCCTGCAGGGCCTGGAGTTGGAAGAGGTTACCTTCAGTGTCCAGAAGGGCCAGGTCGGGGGCAGGTCGTGGTGGGGTAAGGGTAGCGCCGTAGAAGGTGTAGGAAGCACCGGCTTGCAACTGGATCGCCAGGGCGGCGAGTATCCCCCCCAGTGCTACTAGCCCAGCCAGGGCTATACCCAGCAATACATGAGGGCGTCGAGGTTGCACAATGACCCCTTTCTATCTATAATAACACCTGTTTGGGGGCTGCATCTATCGCTTTTCGGCGCGCCGGCCGTGCCAAATACCTTGACACCCAGCCTTCATACGCATAGGATGGGCCTAGCTCTGTGGAGTTACTCAGATGCCCCTGGGCCGGGAGGCTCTATGAGCGTCATTGTGGAAGAGTATGTCCGCAAGCACCCGAAGTCGGCTGAGGCCTACCAGCGCTCTAAGGGGTTATTCCCCGGGGGCGTTACCCACGATACCCGCTACCTCACTCCCTTTCCTCTTTTCATTACCCACGCCTCTGGCCCTCGCAAGTGGGACCTAGACGGCAACGAGTATGTGGACTATGTGATGGGGCATGGGGCGCTCATCCTGGGGCATGCCCATCCCAGCCTGGTGCAGGCGGTCTCCCAGCAGATAGCGCGGGGCACGCATCTGGGAGGCAACACCCTGGAGGAGATGCGGTGGGCAGAGGCCATCAAGCGACTTATCCCTTCGGCCGAGAAGGTGCGTTTCCACTCCTCCGGCACTGAGGCGACCATGATGGCTGTGCGCCTGGCACGCGCCTACACGGGGAAGAAGCGCCTTATTAAGTTTGCCGACCACTTCCACGGCTGGAGCGACCCCCTTCTGCCCTCCTCTGGCACTGCGCCAGGGGGCATCACCGAAGAGACCTGGGCTACTGTAACCGTAATCCCCCCTAACGACTTGGCACTGGTGGAGAGGGCTATCGTAGAGAAAGGGGATGTGGCGGCAGTAATTTTGGAGCCCACGGGGGCGCACATGGGCCAATACCCCATACGCCCCGATTTCCTGCGGGGTCTGCGGGAGATAACGGGGCGTTACGGGGTGGTGCTGATCTTTGACGAGGTGGTAACGGGGTTCCGCATCTCCAAGAGCGGGGCCCAGGGGCGCTTTGGCGTTATGCCTGACCTGACCACCCTGGCCAAGATTGTGGCCGGGGGCCTCCCTGGCGCCGCTGTGGCAGGCAAGGCCGATATCCTGGACATGATTCAGCATCGGGGCGACCCGGAGTGGGACACGCGGAGGCGGGTAGGACACCCTGGCACTTTCAACGCCAACCCCCTCTCAGCGGTAGCAGGAGCCACCTGCCTGGAACTCCTGGCATCCCAGGCGATCAACGAGCACGCCGAGCGTATGGCAGAGCGCCTGAAGCGGGGCATTCAGGCCCTCCTGCAACGAGTGGAGGTGCCGGGGTGTGCCTTTGGGGTCGGGGCTCTGGTGGAACTTACCCTGGGCATAGCCCACGACTGTCCCGGCGACTTCTGCACCCTCTCGTTTGACCAATTGAAGCAGGCCACACGCCCCGCCCTGCGCCAGGCTTTGCGCAGGGCCATGCTCAACAACGGTGTTGACCTAATGGGCGGCGGGCGCTTCATCCTCTCCGGCGTGCACCAGGAGAAAGATGTAGACGACACCCTGGAGGCCCTGGAGCGCTCCCTGCGGTCTGTGCGGGCCGAGGGCCTGGTATAGCCCACTAGGCGGGGATAACTGGCAGAAGGATGTGGGACGGGCGCTGGGTGTCGTGCCAGATCGTGTTCTCTGCGATGGCCCAGCGGCGCTCCTGCCCAAGAGGGTCGCCGGTGTTGGGGTTCACATCAAACCTGGGGAAGTTGCTGGACGAGATGTCCACCCGAATGCGGTGCCCCTCTTTGAACAGGTTGCTAGTAGGATATAGGGGAATGGCCAACTCGTAGATTTCCTCCGGACGGAGCAGTTGCCCCGGCCCTGCCTTCCCGTTCCGATAACGGCACCGCAAGATGGAGTCCGTAAGAAGCAGGGCATACCCCTCCGGGTAACTGGCGCTCGGTGGATAGACATCTATTAGTTTCACCGTTACATCGGTGTCTACGGCTGAGGAGGAGAACCAGATGTATGCGGTAATAGGGCCAGTTACCTCCATATCCCGCTCTAGTGGTTGTGTTTGGAAGACCACCACATCAGGGCGCGAAGCCAGGGGCAGGTAAGGGGGCCTGCACCCGTAGAACTGGGGCCCCGTGCGCTGGTCAAAGCCCCCTGCTGGCGTGATAGGCTCCCGGCGGAGAAGGCCTGGGATGAGGCGCAGGTCTACCCCCGGCGGGGGCGGCTTCAAGTAGTCCAGGGAGGAGAAGTTTCCACCAACGGTGGGGACGGGGTCGCGGGGGTCAAAGCGGTAGGTGGTGCACGCCCGCTCAGCGTGAGGGCGCTGGGGCGAGAGGAGGCCGTTGGGGTGGAGGTAAAAGGGGGTGTAGCGGGTGCGTGCCAGGGGCCATTCCTTTTCATCGCGCCAGCGTCCGCCGTGGTAGAGCCGTCCTTCCCGTGTCCTTATGCCACTGCCCCCGCCCATCACAAATATCTTCACCGGCCCCTCCTCCTCTACCCCGTTAGGCAGTCCCTTGAGCCAGCGGTCAAACCAGCGCAGGCGGAACTCCTCAAGGCTTGGGAGGGCTGCCCCGTCTCCCAACTCCACATCCCCGGCGTAAGTTACCTCCAAGGTGCGCTCGCCGTGTGTCCACGGCCCCATAATCACCTTGATAGGGCCTTTCTTGGCGTGAGCGAGGCTCTGGTAGGCCTCCAGAGTGGAGCGAGTATAAGAGTCATACCATCCACCAGAAAGGTAGACCGGCACATCGGCGAAGGTTTCCAGGTG
>JBKBKV010000002.1:59104-64324 GCA_046294495.1 Dehalococcoidia bacterium
TTCCTCAATGGCTAAGCCGGGCTGTTTCCAGAAATCGTTGTAGTCGCCCTGGGTATAAATAGCAAAGAGCCATTTTTCATAGGGGGGGAGAAGGGCAAGGGGGGAAAGGCCGGGGCGAATGGGAAGGCGTGGGAGCCAATCCCGGAAGTCCGCCTTGGCCAGGGCTTCATCTATCCATGGGTGGCATTTGAGGGCCTTGTTCTGGTTGATGGCCCCATGCCAGAAGGCCCAAGCCATAAAGCGCAGTTCAAAGGCGCCATTGTGGCGCACCGAGGAGGTCCAGGCGTTCCACCCGCCCATGTTGGGGAGCATGCACGCCAGCCCAGGCGGACGCTGGGTGGCCAGGGCCATTTGCGTCCACGCCATGTAGGAGGTGCCGAAGGTGCCTACCTTGCCGTTACACCAGGGCTGGCGCACAAGCCAGGCGAGGGTGTCGTAGCCATCGGCCGGTTCCTGTGCGAGGAAGAACAACTCCCCCTCCGAGGCGAAACACCCTCGGCAGTCCTGGAGCACTGCCACATAGCCCCGTTGGGCGTAGAAGATACCGTGGCGCTGTCGACGATCGGGATCGCTCTTGTTGTAGGGGGTGCGCTCCAGCACCGCTGGCCAAGGGCCAGGGAGGGGCTGGCCGTTGCGGGCGGGGAAGTAGATGTCGCACGCCAGGCGCACCCCGTCACGCATAGGCACCATTATGTTCTCGGCGGCGAACACCTCATACTGTGGAAGGGAGCGGGCGGCTGGCTCCTGCGCCATATCTTCTCCTCCAAAAACATAGGTGGAGATTGCCACTACAGTAGCACGAGGGGGGAGGAAGGGCAAGAGGAAAGGGGGAATGGTGTGTTACACTAACTTCAGAGGAGTATGAAGATGCCTGCTCGGGTGCTTAACGGGGCACGCATCGCCGAGGAGATTCGCAACGAAGTGGCGGAGGGGGTGCGCCTCTTCCAAATGGCTCACGGATTTCCGCCGGGGCTGGCCGCCGTTCTCATCGGTGATAACCCCGCCTCGGTCATTTATGTGCGTAACAAACAGCGGGCCTGCCAGGAGGTGGGCATCTACACCGAGACCTTCCCATTGCCGTCTTCTGTTCCCCTGGAGGAGGTGCTGGCCCTGATTCATGGCCTCAACCAGGACAGGCGTTTCCATGGCATCCTGGTGCAACTGCCTTTGCCTCCTCACCTGGACGAGCGTAAGGTGCTAGAGGCTATAGACACCAAGAAGGACATCGACGGGTTGCATCCCTACAATGTGGGGCGGCTTTTGGCGGGGGTGCCAGTGTTCATCCCCTGCACACCGGCGGGTGTGCAGGAGGTGCTCCTGCGCAGTGGCTATAGCCCCGAAGGGCAGCATGTGGTCATCTGTGGGCGAAGCAACATCGTGGGCAAGCCCCTGGCCGCCCTACTGATGCAAAAGGCGAAGGGGGCTAATGCCACCGTAACCCTCTGCCATACGGGCACCAGGGATCTGCCCAGCATCACACGCCAGGCCGATATATTAGTGGCTGCTATAGGGCAGCCCCGTTTTATCAAGGCCCACATGGTCAAGCCTGGGGCGGTTGTGATAGATGTGGGCATCAACCGGTTGCCGTCTCCTACGCACCCTGGGCGAACCATCTTGGTGGGCGATGTAGACTTTGAGCAAGTAGCCGAGCGTGCCGAGGCCATTACACCCGTGCCGGGTGGCATCGGCCCCATGACTGTTGCGATGCTCTTGGTGAACACCCTGAAAGCGGCCCGGCTGGCCGTGCACGGTGAAGTGTAAAAGGTGGTATGCCTCCCCTGGAGGGCCTGGCCCGTCTGCTTCTGCTGGCAGGCGTTGCGTTGCTCGTGCTAGGTGGCCTGCTCTATTTGGCCTCCAAAGGGGGCATTCCCCTTATCGGGCGCTTGCCGGGCGACCTGGTGTTTCAGAAAGGTAAGGTTACCATTTACTTCCCCCTCGCCACCTCCCTGCTTCTTAGCCTGCTGTTGACCCTACTCCTTACCCTCTTCTTTCGTTTCTGGGCACGCTAATGCGCACCAGCGACTTTGATTATCACCTTCCTCCCCACCTCATCGCCCAGGAGCCGGTGGAACCTCGCGACCACTCACGCCTGATGGTGCTCCGCAGGCCCACCGGGGAGATTGTGCACCGCCGCTGTTTCCATGAAATTGACCAGGAACTCTCTCCTGACGACCTGCTGGTGTTCAACGACACGCGCGTTTTGCCGGCCCGCCTGCGCGGGCGCCGAGCGGATACGCAAGGGGCGGTGGAACTGCTGTTGATACGGCGTCTGGAGGCGCGGCGGTGGCATGCCATTGGGCGGCCTGGGCGGCGTATTCGCCCCGGAGTAACGCTTATCTTTGGACAGGAGCCACAAATTATCCGGGCCAGGGTGCTGGGGGATGTCGGAGAGGGGATGCGGGAGGTGCTACTGGAGGGAGAGGAGTATCTGGAACGGGTGGGTGAGGTGCCTCTACCGCCATATATCCACAAGCCACTAGCCGACCCTGAGCGATACCAGACTGTCTTTGCCCGCCATCCGGGGAGCGTGGCCGCCCCCACATCGGCGCTCCATTTCACCCCCGCTCTTGTGGAGCGTTTGCGAAATCAAGGGGTGGGCGTGGCCTTTCTCACCCTACATATCGGGTTAGACACCTTTCGCCCGGTGCATGCCGAAGACCCCAGGGAGCACAAACTACACGGGGAGCCGTTTTCCCTTCCCGAAGAGACCGCCAACGCCATCCAGGCGACACGAGCGAAGGGGGGGCGGGTGGTGGCAGTAGGGACAACGGTGGTGCGGGTGCTGGAGCATGTAGCAACCCAATACGGCCAAATATGCTCCACCAGCGGGTGGGCCGACCTTTTTATCCTGCCTGGTTACCAGTTCAAGGTTGTGGATGCCCTGGTTACTAACTTCCACCTCCCCCGCACGACCTTGCTGATGCTGGTGTGCGCCTTCGCTGGGAGGGAGTTGGTGCTCCGGGCTTATGCCGAGGCAGTGCGCGAAGGGTATCGCTTTTACAGTTTTGGGGACGCGATGCTGCTGTTATGACACCAAGCCCGCGGGTTGAGCGTTCAGCCCTGCCAGGTGCAGGTTCTATCACTATCCCGTTCCAGCGTAGGCGTTCGGCGACGGAGAGATAGGGAATCAGCCCTGCGTTTAACAGGCAGGTGCTAGCGTTCGCCAAAGTCCGCTGGCATAGGTGCAGGCTTCTGCTAGGGCTGGCCCCCTTCCGCATCGCCTTGCCACACCGCCCTGGTAGAATAATGGAAGAGCATTGCTGTTTTGTGGAGGCCTTATGCCCGAGACCATCTCCTATAGCGACCTGCGCCGAGGCACCGTTATTGAACTGGACGGCGAGCCTTACCAGGTGGTGGACTGGAAGCATGTGATAATGCAACAGCGCACCCCTGTTCTCTCCCTGAAACTGCGCCACCTGAGGACTGGAAAGGTGTTGGAGCGCAACCTCCCAGGCTACACGCGTCTTACCCTGGCGGAGGTGGAGAGCCGCGAGGCCCAATACCTATACTACGATGGGCACGCCTACATCTTTATGGACACCCAGACCTACGACCAGTTTCCCCTTACTCAGGAGCAGATTGGAGAAGGTGCCCAGTTTATGAAGGAGGGTTTGGTGGTGAAGGTGGTTTACTACAAGGGCCAGCCTGTAACGGTGGAACTCCCCAACTTTGTGGAACTGCAGGTAAGGGAGACTGCCCCTGCCTTCAAAGGCGACACCGCCCAGTCGGGGCGCAAGCCCGCCACCCTGGAGACAGGAGCCATCATCAAGGTGCCTATGCATGTGCAGGTGGGCGATATCGTGAAGGTGGACACCCGCAGCGGAGAATACATAGAAACCGTCTCTTAGCCATCCCTTTAGGCCTGGGGCGCTATGCCCGTTTACACTGTCTCCCAGGTGAACCGTTACCTGAAGGACACCCTGGAACGGGATGCCCTCCTGGGCGACTTGTGGGTGCAGGGGGAGGTGTCTAATCTGCGCCGTTACCCTACCGGGCACACCTATTTCACCCTAAAGGATGCTTCTGCATCATTACGGTGCGTCGCCTTCAACCGCACCCCAGGCACCCACCTCCTGGAAGATGGGCAGGAGGTTCTGGCCAACGGGCGCATATCCTTCTACGAAGCGCGGGGTGAGGTCAACCTTTATGTGGTGGTTGTCCAGCCGGTGGGGACTGGCGCCCTGGCCCTAGAGTTTGCCCGCCTCAAGGCCCGCCTGGAGGCGGAAGGCCTCTTCGCCCGCAAGCGCCCCTTACCGCCCTTTCCGCGGCGCATCGGTGTGGCCACATCCCCCTTCGGTGCCGTATGGCACGACATCCAGACCACCATTTGCAAGCGCTACCCACTGGTAGAACTTGTTCTGGCCCCCTGCCAGGTGCAGGGAGAGGAGGCAGCAGACTCTATTGTGGAGGCCCTGGAAGCGCTAGGTCAGGAGCCAGGTATTGACCTAGTCATCCTCGCCAGGGGCGGTGGGAGCCTGGAGGAGTTGTGGCCCTTCAACGAGGAGCGGGTGGCCAGGGCCATCTTCCGGTGCCCTGTCCCCGTTATAACGGGCGTCGGCCACGAGACCGACACCACCATCGCTGACCTGGTGGCAGACCTTCGGGCACCCACCCCTACCGCCGCCGCCCAGCAGGCTGTGCCCGACCGCACCGACCTGCTGCGCCAGGTAGACGCCCTCCTCCAACGGGCAGAAAGCCTCTGGCGGCGCTCCTTTGGGCAAGCCTCTCAGACGCTTCAGGGCACGGTGCAACGCCTTGCTCGGTGCACCCCAGACACTTATACCCCTCGCCAGAAAACCGACGCTTTGCTCGGGCGGGCTTACTCTGCCCTGCGACGCCTTCTCGACTCTCAACGGCAGGCCGTGCGAGGGTTAGAGGCCCGCCTTGAGGCCCTTAGTCCCTACCGTGTGCTGGAGAGAGGGTATGCGGTGGTAACCAGAAAGGGGGAGGGGCGCCCAGTTACCCATCCCCGCCAGGTAGCCCCAGGCGAGGCGTTGTCGGTGCGTGTGGCAGGGGGCACCTTTGGTGCAAGGGCCGAGGCCTAGCCCCTGTGTGCTATGATAGGCGTGCAGGGAAGTGCTTATGCCTGACGATAAGGTACGCCCCCAGCCATTCACCTTCGAGGACGCTTTTGCCCGTCTGGAGCGCATCGTTCAACGCCTGGAGCAGGGCAACCTCTCCCTTGAGGAGAGCACTCGTCTCTACGAGGAAGGTATCTCC
>JBKBKV010000002.1:64424-70315 GCA_046294495.1 Dehalococcoidia bacterium
TGCTCAACCGTGCGGAATTGCGCATCACCCGCTTGCAGACCACCTACGGGCAACAGATGCGCCTGGCCGAGGAACCGGAGACCAACGAAGAGGAAGATGAGGACGAAGAACAAACCTCTCAAGGCTGATTTCCATTTGCATACCCGCTGGTCGCCCGACTCCCGCACCGACCCGCACCGCCTGGTGGCGTATTGTCGGGCGCGGGGGTTGGGGCTGATAGCCATCACCGACCACAACACCATCGCCGGCGCCCTGGAGGTGGCTCGCCTGGCCCCGTTCCCAGTGATCATCGGCGAAGAGGTGAAGACGGCCGACGGCGACCTCATCGGTCTGTTCTTGAAGGAGGAGGTGCCGCGGGGCCTTCCCGCGGTGGACACGGCCAAAGGCATCAAGGCGCAAGGGGGATTAGTATTCCTCCCTCATCCTTATGACACCTTTCGCCGCTCGGTGATTCGCAAGGAGGTCTTGCCCGACCTGCTTCCTCTGGTGGACGCTATAGAGGGGTTCAATGCCCGCAACGCCCTCGGGAGAGCCAACGCCCGGGCCCTTTCCCTGGCCAGGGAACACCGCAAGCCCACTGTGGCTGTAAGCGATGCCCACCATACCCTGGAGATCGGCAAGACCTACACCATTCTGCCCTTTTACGAGGGCACGCCTGAAAGCCTTCTGGCAGCCTTACAGGAGGCTTCCCTTGTGTGCTGTCCATCTTCACCGTTGGTGCACGCCATTACCCTTACCAACAAACTCCTGCGTCGCTTGGGGATATCCTGATGCTAGAACTGGGCTGGTTTTCCACGGGCCGTGGTGAAGGCTCCCGGGGCCTCCTTCAAGCCGCGGTAGAGGCTATTCAGCGGGGCCACCTGAAGGCCCACATCCGCTTCGTTTTCTGCAATCGCGAGCCGGGGGAGCATGAGGGGAGCGACAGGTTCATGGCCCTGGTGCGCGCCTACGGTATACCTCTGCTGACCCTCTCCTCCCGCCGTTTCCGCCGCGACCTGGGGGCCCCCAGCATAGACGCCGTTCGGCTGGACTACGACCGTGCCGTTTTGCGGCTTATAGAGCCATACAACCCCCAACTGGTGGTGCTGGCTGGCTACATGCTTATCGTTGGGCCGGAACTCTGCCGCCGATACCCTATGCTGAACCTGCACCCAGCCTTGCCCGATGGCCCGCAGGGCACCTGGCAGGGGGTAATTTGGGCGCTCATAGGTCAGAGAGCCGGGGATAGCGGGGCTATGGTGCACCTGGCTACCGAGGAGGTAGACCGGGGGCCCGCCATAACTTATGTGCGCTTCCCCATTCAGGGTGGGCGCTTCAGCCCTCTCTGGGAGCAGGTGGCTGGTCTCACGGTAGAGGAGATGCAGCGGCGCTGGGGGGAGGAGTTGCCCCTCTTCCAGGCCATCCGCCAGGAGGGTGTGCGGCGCGAACGCCCCTTGCTTGTTGAGACTTTGCGGGCCTTCGCTGAGGGCCGTATCCTCCTTGTGGGAGGCCGGCCTGTGCGCGCCGATGGGAAGCCCTTACCCCTATGTCTGAACCGTGTTGTAGAGCGAGTGTTGGGCAAACAGGAGGCTGGGCCAACAGGCTAGGCTGTCTTGCGCAGTCCTGGTGGTGCTAACTCCACCACCGAGCCGCTGGCGTCCAGCAGGGTGGGGCGCTTTTTCCCTAGGATAACAGGGCCGTCAATTACGCACCGACGGACACTCTTCAGAGAAGGGAGTTCATACATCACATCTAGCAGGACCTGCTCAATGATGGAGCGCAGGCCCCGCGCCCCTGTTTTGCGGCGGAGGGCTTCGTCGGCCGCCGCCTCCAAGGCATCTGGGGTGAAGAGTAGGTCTACCTTGTCCATGGCGAAAAGACGCTGGTATTGCTTCACGATGGCGTTTTTGGGCTCGGTGAGGATGCGGATAAGGTCTTGCTTGCCCAAGGGGTCCAGTGCCACAATAACGGGAATACGCCCAATAAACTCCGGGATAAACCCGAACTCCATAAGGTCTTCGGGGATAGTGAAGCGCAAGATGTTCCCGTCAGGTAGCCCCTTCTCCTCGGGGGTGAGGGCTGCCTTGAAGCCCATGGATCGCCTGTCCTTTAGTAGCCGGCGCTCCACGATGCGGTCGAGGCCCTCAAAGGCTCCACCGCAGATAAAGAGGATGTTCTGGGTGCGCACCTGAATGAACTCTTGGTGGGGGTGCTTACGCCCTCCGGAGGGTGGCACATTGGCCACCGTCCCTTCCATAATCTTCAGCAGCCCTTGCTGGACGCCTTCACCAGACACATCCCGTGTAATAGAGGGGTTGGGCCCCTTTCGGGCGATCTTGTCTACCTCGTCCAGGTAGGCGATACCCCGCTCTGCCCTGGCCACATCCCAGTCGGCTGCCATTACCAGGCGCAAGAGGATATGCTCCACATCCTCGCCAACATACCCAGCCTCGGTGATGGAGGTAGCGTCGGAGATGGCAAAGGGCACATCCAGGATTTTGGCCAGGGTCTGGGCAAGGAGTGTCTTCCCACTCCCCGTGGGGCCGATGAGGAGGATGTTGCTCTTCTGTAGTTCCACATCGGACAGGTCCCCGCCGTCGCCGGACTGGATGCGCTTGTAGTGGTTATAAACGGCGACGCTGAGCACCTTCTTGGCCTGCTCCTGCCCCACCACATATTCGTCCAGTTTCTCGTAGATAAGGCGGGGTGTAAGGGCGGGGTGGGGTGCAATGGCAGGAGTTGTGTGGCGGATGGGTTGACTGTCCTCAGTAAGCACCTGGGCGCAAAGGTGCACACACTCGTCGCAAATGAACACCTTTCCAGAGCCGGCGATAAGGCGTTTCACCTGGCTCTGGCCCTTCCCACAGAAAGAGCAGGAGTAATCGTTACGCCCACTACCTCTAGATGTCATGCACCATATACCCCCTCTACTGTTGCCCCTTCACCCCAGCAGAAGACCAGTGGGACCCTAACCGACCCTTCCATCGCCCTTGGGGCTGCGGGCGAGCACCTCGTCCACAATGCCGTATTCTACAGCCTGCTCGGCCGTAAGGTAGAAGTCTCGGTCGGTATCCCGTGCAACCCGCTCGTAGGGCTGGCCCGTATGGCGGGAGATAATCTGGCGAATCTTGTCCTGGAGGCGCAGGATTTCCCGGGCGGCAATCTCTATGTCTGCCGCCTGCCCCTGGGCACCACCCATAGGCTGGTGCATATGGATGGTAGAGTTAGGCAGTGCGTAGCGCTTCCCTTTGGCCCCGGCGCACAGGAGCACCGTGGCCATACTCGCCGCCAGCCCCACGCAGATAGTAGATACCGCTGGGCGAATGAGTTGCATAGTATCGTAGACGGCCAGACCAGCGCTTACGATCCCTCCGGGAGAGTTAATGTAAAGGCTGATGTCTTTCTCCGGGTCTTCCCTCTCTAGGTAAAGGAGTTGGGCGATGATCAAGTTGGCAATCTGGTCGGTTATGGGAGTGCCCAGGAAGACAATGCGCTCCCGCAGGAGCAGAGAGTAGATGTCAAAGGCGCGTTCCCCCCGTGCGCCCGTTTCAATAACCATAGGGATAACCGACTGGGGCAGATGGGGTAACGCCGGTGTGGGGATTAGGGGCGTCCACAATCCGCCTTTATGGTGCTGTGTCCACTGGTACACCATACTCTCACCTTCAATTATTCAGTCTGTGTTGCTGCTATAGGCGTCTCCATCGTTGGAGGTGCACCCCCGGCTTCTACCGGCTGGCTTGCAATTTGCACAAGGCGTTGGAGGGCCTTGCGTCGGGCGATGATGCGCGCCACGGCCTCCTGGCCTGCCGGCTCCTGCAAACCCCGCAGCAGTTCCCTATCCTGCCTTTGGCTTCTGCTAGCAAGGCTCCGCAGTTCAGCGTCTATCTCCTCGGCGCTTACCTGGATGTTTTCGGCCTTAGCCAGTTCATCCAGGAGATACTGTTCCTCTACCCGTCGCTCAGCCTGTGGGTAAAGTTCCTCCCGAACCTGCTCTAGGGTCTTACCGCTGCCCTCAAGCCAGCGCTGAAGGGTTAGGCCTCGGGCGGTCAGGTCTTCCTTGATGTGCTCCAGGGTGTGCTCTACCTCCCGTTCCACTAGCAAGGGTGGCACTTCCACTTTGGCTTGCTTGCGTAGGGCATCTAGGGCCTGGCGGCGGTAGCGCTCCCTTTGCAGGTCCTCCATCTCCTGCTGGAGGCGCTCCTTCAGGCGCGCCTTGAGGGCTTCCAAACTCTTCAGCGCGGGGTCTACCCTCTGGGCGAAGGCGTCGTCAAGGTCGGGTAAGCGCTGTGCCCTGACATCCTTGACCAGCACGCGATAGGTGCAAGGCTTGCCCCGCAGGTCCTGGGTGGGGAAGTCTGCAGGGATGGGCAAGGTAAATTCCCGCACCTCCCCGCGGCTAGCACCCTTCATTCTCTCCCCGAACTCTTCCCCTAGTGGGAAGCCGCTTTCTCCCAGTATAAGGGGCACCTCCCCCTCCTGAAAAACTTGCCTGCCCTCTGCTGTGCCCACCAGGGAGAGCACCAGCATATCCCCCACCTGGGCGGAGCGGGCTACAGGTTCCCAGGAGGCGTAACGGCGACGGAGGCCCTCCAGGGCCCGTTGCACATCCTGTTCTGTAACCTGCACAGGTTCCATGGGGATACGCAGGGACTGGTAGTTGTTCAGGTCTACCACAGGCTCCAAGGGGACGGTGGCCTTAAGCGTGAGAGGGCTTCGGCTCACCACCTCCACACGGGGGGCGTCTGTCAGGGGGAGGTTCTGCTCCTTTACCGCCTTACTCGTTACCTCGGGAGCCAGGATGTCTATAGCCCTCTCCATAAGGGCTTCCTGCCCCACCAGGCGCTCCACCAGGTTCCTGGGAGCCTTGCCCGGGCGGAAGCCGGGGATTGAGAGGCGCTGGGCAAAACCGCGGTATGCACGCTCCAGGTAAGGTTCTATCTCTTTAGGCTCCAGTTCAATGGTAAGCACGGCTTGGCGCGGCGCCGGCATCTCCAGGGTAACTTTCACAGATCTCCTCCGTATCTATTTACATTGTAGCACGGCCTCAAGCCTATGGGCTGGCCTCGCTAGGTGGGAGCAGGTCACAATAGGCCCACCTTTCACGCACCAGGCGCTGGCCCCGGGTGAAAGGCACAGGGTGCTGGAAGACGGGGCCCTGGTAAACGAAGGTGTGGAACTCTCCATTTTCCCCGCAGGGGTCAACGCCAGGGGGCAGGTCGGCTAGCAGACCGGCATCGAACTCCCGACCGGCAAAAGTGGAGGGCAAGACTTGGGTATCTACGCACACGAGGACAGCCTTGAACCCCAGGCGGATAAACTCCTGGGCTATCTGGGGTGTGGGGATTTTCCAAAGGGGGAAAAGGCCTCGCCAGCCCGCCCGTGCCAGCATGCGCTCCCTGTAGGTGCGGATATCCTCCAGGAAGAGGTCGCCGAAGGCGGCGGTGCGCACGCCCTGCAGGGCCAGGGTGTGCAGCGCCTGGCCCATAGCCTCTTCATAAAGGTCATTGGAGGCCTGCTGGGGTATCCAGACCGTATGTAGGGGGAGGCCTATCGCCTGTGTCTGGGCCTGGAGGAGGGCATAGCGCACACCGTGCATACTCACCCGCTCGTAGCCTCGGGTTACTGTGGTGAGCAGGGCTACCACCTGGTAGAGGGGGTCTCGGAGTAGTTTGTGGAGGGCCAGAGTGCTGTCTTTGCCACCGCTCCAGACCATAACCACCTTTTCGGGCAAGGGGCGCCTCCTTCCTGGTAACTGGTAGTGTAGGGGATTGCAACGCCCCACAAAAAGGGGTGGCGGATGGTATGGTATAATCTTTACCGAGGAAACAATAGACCGAACGAGGAACGGCGTTGGACAAGGAGCGCAAGGCACAACTGGTCAGGGACTTCCAGGCACACCCCAAGGACAC
>JBKBKV010000003.1:0-69960 GCA_046294495.1 Dehalococcoidia bacterium
GGTTACAACCCCAGGGGCGCTACCCCCAAAGCGCCACCCCCTCGCTCCGGGGACTTTACCACACAAACCAACCCTCCTCCCGTTCCCCGCTTCCTAAGGTGCCCAAAGGCCAGCCGTTCGGCTGGCCTTTCTCGTTTCCCACTCCACATTGAGGCTACCCTTTATCCCTCACCCTCGGCACCACCTCTAGGGCCAGCACCTGCCTGGTCTCTGCCCTTACCTGTGCCCAGTGGGCGATACGCACCCCAACCACCCAGGCGATGCCTTTCTCCCCCTCCAGCAAAGCCACCCTGTCCCGCCAACGGCGCGGGGTGTGGGCATCCACGAAGAAGTCTTGCAGACGCTTCGGCCCTGCCATCCCCAGGGGCCAAAAGCGGTCGCCTGGGCGTCGCGTCCGCAGGCGCAGATGTGTTCCCACGGCTTCGGCGTCCAGATAGGCTTGCAGGGGACCGGCTTCCCTATAGGGCACGGGTGGTTCCATCAGACAGGCCACCACCTCCCAACTGTCCAACACTGTGCGCCCGGGGACGCGCAAGGACGCCTCTCCTTCCACTGTGGGGAGGGGGCAAGGCACACCCGTGTGCACCAGCCATGCCTGCCTGTAGCCGCACTCCAGGGTAACGCCTTTGGGGAGGGACAACCTGCGTCCCGCCGGCCCACGCAGAAGGTCTGCCATACCTTCCAGATGGGCCTGGGCAAGCCCCTCAGGGGTGCCCGCCACCTCTTCCCATAGGGTGCGAAGTAGGTGGCGCTGAAGGGCCGGGTGAAGCCCCCTCCACCTCTCCATATCTATGGCGATGCCGTAGGGCAAGGTGGAGGCCACCGCTCCACGCACCTGGACCACCTGAGCGTCCATATAGTCCACCACCTGGCCGGCTGCCACCCCCAGGCGCAGGAGGGCTTCTTCCACCCTTGGATTTACAAGGCGCAGAAGGGGAAGCACTTGCCAGCGCACCCGATTGCGAGCGAAACGCAGGTCTCGGTTGCTTTCGTCTACACAGGGGGAAAGGCCCCACCGCCTACAGAAGCCTTCCGTTTCGGAGCGGGAGCAGGAGAGCAAGGGCCGGAACGCCAGAATCGTCCCTCGCTGGGTATGTAGAGGGGCTACCAGGCGCATGCCCCGCAGGCCGGCTATCCCTGTGCCCCGCACCAGATGGAGCAGGAGGGTCTCGGCCTGGTCGCTGGCGGTGTGCCCCAGGGCAATGGCATCCGCCCCCAGGGTCTGGGCACTATGGGCCAGAAGGGCGTAGCGCACCTCCCGAGCCGCCTGCTCCAGGCTCTGGCGATGCTCCCGCTGGTAAGCACGCACATCATCCGTCAGCACCTGGCAGGGGATACCCAGCCCTTGGGCCTGCTGGGCCACAAACTGCGTCTCCTGGGCGCTGGAGGGGCGCAAACGGTGGTCCACCGTGCCCACTGCCAGGCGCAGGGCATACCTCTCCTGCAGGGCGTGGAGGGCGTAAAGCAAGGCCAAGGAATCGGGTCCACCGGAGACACCCACCAGCAGGGCCTTGCCCCCCATACGCGCCTCATCCAGGGCCTTGGCAACCTTTAGCACCAAAGGGTCAGAGTTCATGGGGGGGAAGCACCACATCCCGCTGGTTGAAGGCCTCCAGCACCCATTGCACCTCGCGGCCGGTGGAGAGGGCCACCAATCCCCCGGGTTCCAGGCGGAAGCGGCGGAGGGTGGAGAGCGGGAGACCCAGGGCACGGGTGAGGATGGTCAGAATGGTGAAGTTGTGGCTTACTGCGACTACACTCTCATGGGAGTGGCGTGCCAGGAGGGCCTCCAGGGCACTCCACGCCCGCTCCTGAACCTCAAGAAGGCTTTCCCCTCCCGGTGCTGTTGCTCTGCCGGGGTCTTCCCGCCACGCCGCCATAAAGGAGGGGTAGCGCTGGCGCAGTTCGGCGATGGTCAGGCCGTCTATCTCCCCCAGGTGCATTTCGGCCAGGGCTGGCATGGGAATTGGCTCCAGACCCAGGTGCTGGGCGAGAATATGCGCCGTCTCCACGGCGCGGGGGAGGGGGCTGGTGTAGAGGGCCGTGGGGGTGTAGCCCTTCAGGAGGCGGGCCAGGGCATGGGCTTGCATACGCCCCTGTGGGGTTAGCCCCTCGGTGCCCTGCCCCTGCACCCGCCCCTCCCGGTTGGATGGGGTCTCGCCGTGGCGCACTAGGAGTAAGCGCATTAGGCCACCTCGGGATGGGCAGCCACCGGGGAAACTCCACCCCTCCGCACCACATAGACGCGTATAACCCTTGCACCCTCCGTTCGCGCCACGACAAACTTGACCCCATCATATTCTAGCGAGTCTCCCACTTTGGGCACCCGTCCCAGGGCAGTCATCATCCAGCCAGCAACGGTGTCGTAGTCTCCCATAGGGATGGCAAGCCCCAGGCGCTCGTTCACTTCCTCTATCCCTAGGGCGGCGTCCACCTCGTAGACATTGGGGCCAGCCGCCACGATGGCCTCTTCCTCCTCTTCTGCGACCCCTATAATAGCCCGCACGATTTGTCCCCAGGTTACCAGCCCCGCCACGCCCCCGAACTCGTCCACCACCAAGGCGAGGCGATTGTTACTATGGCGGAACTGCTGGAGGAGAGCACCGATTTGGGCCGTCTCCGGGATGAAGAGGGGGGAAGTAGCCAGGGCCGTTACATCGCTGGAGGGTTGCAGGGTGCCCTGGGCCACACCCTGCAGCACCGCCCGAATCTCCACCACGCCAACAGGGTTATCTGGCGTCCCTTCGTAGACAGGGTAACGGGTGTGGGGCTCCTGCTGGTAAAGGGCTAGGAAGTCGGCCAGGGTTGTGCCCTTCTCTACCCATCGGATATCGGTGCGGGGGGTCATCACCTGGCGCACCTGCCGGTCGCATAGGCGGAAGATATTGGCGAACAGTTTTGCCTCCTCCTCTTCCACTATCCCCGCCTCCTTGCCTACCTGGATAACGGTGCGCACCTCCTCTTCAGTGATAGCCTGGCGTGTGCTCTTGCCTCCCAGGAGACGGACTATACCCTGCCCCAACTGGTGCAGAAGGGCCGCCAGAGGGTAGAGGATCCGCTCTGCCCACTCCACCATCCCCACTAGCCGGAGCGCATAACGCTCAGGGTTGCTTGAGGCCATGGTCTTGGGAACAAGGTCGCCCAGCACTGCCAGGAGCCCTGCTACGCTCACTGTGGCCACCACCACACCCCAGGTGTGGGAGCCGAACAGTATAATCAGGGCAGCCGTGCCCACAGCGGCGGCTGCCGTGTTCACCGTGTTGTTGCCCACCAGCACGGTAGCCAACAGACGGTCGGTGCGTTCCGCCAAGGAGAGGGCGTGTTGTGCTCTGGGGATGCCCTTCTCTACCAGCGTCCGCAGGCGCAGACGAGAGACGGCCAGGAACGCCGCCTCGGAGAATGAGAAGAAGGCCGACAAGGCCAGACACAAGAGGAAAATAGCAAAGTAAAGCCCCGCTGCGCTGCTAATCATAGAAATTTCCTCGGGGGGTGGCCTCCCCTAAGCCAATGATAACATAACCTATAGTGGGCGTCAAAAGGTTATAGGTCTTTCAGGGCGTGTGAGAGAGTTGGTGGGCCACCCTCGGGTGGCACCCATTGAGATACTTCGGGAGGGGCGCCAGTCCAGGGGCCTTAGGGTATTGTAAGTGCCCCCCAGTCCAGCATGGCAGTGTGGAAGACCCCTACCCCCTCTGCTAGGGCTGTCTCACCTGTTTCTGGGCCGGGTCGTTGGAAGGGGGAGGTGTCCAGCGCAGGTTTGGCTGGCGGGCGGCGCGTGCCTCGTCCAACCTGCCCACAGGGGTGAAGTGGGGGGCCGAGTGCAACACCTCCGGTGCCTCCTCTGCCTCCTTGGCTATCTGGCGCATCACCTCAATGAAATAGTCCAGCGTCTCCTTCCCTTCGGTCTCCGTCGGCTCTATCATCAGCGCCTCTTCCACAATAAGCGGGAAATACATGGTAGGGGGGTGGATGCCGAAGTCAAGCAGGCGCTTGGCGATGTCCAGGGCTTTGACCCCTTTGGCGCGCTGGCGACGGGCAGAGAAGACCACTTCGTGCATACATCTCCGGGGGTAGGGGAGGTAGTAGAGGTCTTGGAGACGGGCCAGGATGTAGTTGCCGGCTATGACAGCGTCCTCGCTGGCCTGGCGGAGGCCTGGCGCCCCTTGCGAGCGTATGTAGGCATAGGCCCGCACCAGCACTCCAAAGTTACCGTGGAAAGTCCCCAGGCGTCCAATGGACTGGGGAGGCCGGGCGAGGGTGAAGACCTCCCTGCCATCCACCTCTCCCCTGTGGACAACAGGGGTAGGCAGGAATGGGAGGAGACGCTCTCCCACGCAGACGGGGCCAGCGCCGGGGCCTCCCCCGCCGTGAGGGGTGCTGAAGGTCTTGTGCAAGTTCAAGTGGCACACATCAAACCCCAGATGGCCCACTTTGACTCGCCCCAGCAGGGCGTTCATGTTGGCACCGTCCCCGTAAACCAACCCACCCGCCTTATGCACAATCTCACATACCTCCACGATATGGCGGTCAAACAGGCCCAGGGTGCTGGGAAGGGTAACCATAAACCCCGCCAGGTCCGGCCCGCACGCTTCTCGCAGGGCGGTCAGGTCGGTGTTTCCCTCTCTATCGGAAGGGATGGGGATAACTCGGAATCCGGCCATAGCCGCTGATGCGGGGTTGGTGCCGTGGGCGGAGTCGGGGATGAGCATCACCTTGCGATGCCCTTCGCCCCGGGCCATATGGTAGGCCCTTATCATCAGGACGCCCGCCAGTTCCCCGTGGGCACCCGCCAAGGGGGCGAGGGAGCACCCCGCCATTCCTGTAACCTCTGCCAAGTAGGTCTGCAGTCGCCAGAGGAGGCGGAGGGCACCCTGCACCGTCTCCTCCGGCTGGAGGGGGTGGAGGGTGGCGAACCCAGGGAGGGCAGAGGCTTCCTCGTTCACTTTTGGGTTGTATTTCATGGTGCAGGAGCCCAGGGGGTAGAAGTGGGTGTCTACCGAGAAGTTCATCTGAGAGAGGGTGGAGAAGTAGCGGACAACCTCCCCCTCGGACACCTCTGGCAGTGGGAGGTCATCCCGCAGAAGGTGGGAAGGGGGCGTCTCCTGGGGGGGGACATCTAGATCAGGCAGTGTGGCCCCAATGCGCCCCGCTACAGAGCGCTCCATAAGCAGGCGGCGGGCGTGGGCAATAAAGGCGTCACGCGGTGTGGGCACTGGCTTCCTCCTACCGTTTAGGCATAATACCTATATGGGCTGGCTATGGCGTGTGGGGGCCTGCTGGGCCACCTCCGCCAGGGCGTGAGCCAGGGCGTCTATCTCTTGGCGGGTGTTCATCTCCGTTACGCACACCAGCATCCCGTTGGGGATATGAGCACTTATGTCCAAACCCCCGATAATGCGCCGCCGCAAGAGCCTACGGTTGATCTCCCCAGGCGCCATAGGGCACTGAAGGACGAACTCCTGGAAGAAGACACCCTGCATGGGCAGATGGAAGCCTGGGATGGCGGCGAGCAGGCGAGCGGCGTAGTGTGCCTTTTGCCATACCAGT
Source organism: Dehalococcoidia bacterium (assembly GCA_046294495.1). Lineage (GTDB taxonomy): Bacteria > Chloroflexota > Dehalococcoidia > Lucifugimonadales > HRBIN23 > HRBIN23. Next base: position 5,548 of record JBKBKV010000003.1, read on the forward strand.
TCCGCCACCTTCCGCAGGCCGCGCTTGCCCAAGGATGCCAGATATATGGCTACCCATGTGGCGATAAGGGCTTCCGAGGTGCAGATGTTGCTGGTGGCTTTCTCTCGCCGAATGTGCTGTTCACGGGTCTGAAGGGTAAGGACATACCCCGTGCGCCCCTGGGCATCCACCGTCTTACCCACCACACGCCCAGGCATCTGGCGCAGGTAGCGCTCCCGGCAGGCAAAGAGGCCCACATAAGGCCCCCCGTAGGATAGGGGAACGCCCAGCCCCTGGCACTCCCCGGTAACGATGTCCGCTCCGTAGTGGCCCGGGGGCTTGAAGAGGGCGCACGCCAGGGGGTCGGCACTGACTACCAGAAGGGCACCCTGAGAGTGGGCGGCCTGGGCCAGGGCCTGCAGGTCCTCTATGTAGCCGAAGAAGTTGGGCCACTGAACAATAAGACAGGCTGTCTGACCGTCTACCCGTGGTGCAGAGGCGGTGGTGGTGGACAGGGTAAGGCCCTGGGGGAGGGTGTAGGTCTCCACTACCTCCCTGTAGCGGGGGTTCAGGGTGTTCAGTAGGGCGATATGGGTGCGCCCTGTTACCCGGCAGGCCATCAGGGCCGCCTCTGCCAGGGCAGAGGCCCCATCATACACGCCGGCGTTGGCCACATCCATCCCGGTGAGCAGGCAGACCATGCTCTGGAACTCGTAGGTGGCCTGGAGGGTGCCCTGGGAGACCTCGGGCTGGTAGGGGGTGTAGGAGGTGAGGAACTCCCCGCGGCTGGCCAGCGCCCGCACGACTGCTGGGATAAACCGCCGATAGGCCCCTGCCCCCAGGAAGCAGGCATAGGGACCAGGGGTGATGTTCTCGTTGGCCAGGGCCTCCAGTTCTCGGCGCAGGTCCATCTCCGCTAGGGGAGGGGGAAGGTTCAGAGGGGGGTTGCGGTAGGCGGGAGGGATGTCGGCGAACAACTCTTCTGCCGAGGAGACGCCGATGGCCTGGAGCATCTCCTGGCGCTGTTCAGGGGTTAGGGGCAGGTAGGGGTGGGAAAAGGTGGTCATGGGCGCTCCTTCAGACATAGGCTATCCCTTGGCCGCCAAATAGGCCTCATACTCCTGGGCGGTCAACAGGGAGCCCAGCTCCTTCAGGTCGGCTGGGCGCAGTTTGATGAGCCATCCCTTCCCGTAGGGGTCGGCGTTCACCACCTCTGGGTGTTCCACCGCCTCCCGGTTCACTTCCACCACCTCCCCACTCAAAGGGGAGAACAGGTCCGACACTGCCTTCACCGATTCCACCTCCCCCATCTTCCCCATCTGGGTAAGGTGTGTGCCCGGCTGGGGCACATTCAGAAAGACGACATCCCCTAACTGGTCCTGGGCGAAGAAAGTGATGCCCACCACCGCTATCCCGTCCTCCTGAAGGCGCACCCATTCGTGCTCTCGGGTGTAGCGCAGGTCGGATGGGTAGTAGGGCTTGCGCTCCGCAGGGGTCATCGCCAGCCTCCTTAGCGACTCTGTGAGGGGCGCCGGGCGTAGAAGGGGAGGGTTACAACCTCTCCACGCACCCGCCGCCCTCGTATATCCACTTCTATGGTGGTGCCCGGCTGGGCACAGGGTGTGGCCACATAGCCCATGCCGATGTCTCTCCCCAGAGTGGGGGAGAACCCTCCGCTGGTTACAGCGCCCACAACCTTTCCATCACACAGTATAGGGTAGCCGTGGCGGGGGATGCCCCGTTCCCGCAGGATAAACCCCACCAGCCGGCGCTGGATACCCAGTCCCTGCTGGGCCAAAAGGGCCTCCCGTCCTATAAATCCTTCCCGCTTCAGGTCCACGAAACGCTCCAGGCCTGCTTCCAGGGGAGTGGTGGCTGGGTCTATGTCTGTGCCGTGGAGCATCAGCCCCGCCTCTAGGCGCAGAATATCCCTTGCCCCCAGGCCGCAGGGCTGTGCCCCTAGCGCCACCAGCCCCCTCCACAGGGCCACCCCCCCCTGGGCGGGAAGGATAAACTCCACCCCGTCCTCCCCGGTGTAGCCAGTGCGCCCGATGAGTGCGGGGTAGGTCTGCCCACCCACCGAAAGGTGGCCTTCCCATACGCCAAAGGGGCGCAGGCCCTCCACCGGGGCCAGGGAGGCCGCTTTCCAGAAGGCCAGGGGGCCTTGAAAAGCCACCATAGCCGTTTGCAGGGTAGTGTCTGTTACAGACATAGGGGGAAAACCCGCCACCCACCGCTGTATCCACTCCACCACGGCCAGGCGGTTGGCGGCATTGCACACCAGCAGGTAGCGGTCATCCCCCGTGCGGTAAAGAACGGTGTCATCAATAATACCCCCCTGCTGGTTTAGCAGGAAGCCGTAGCGTGCGCGCCCGGGGCGCATGTCCAAAGCGTCTTGGGTGAGCAGGCGTGCGAGGAGGGGGCCTGCCCCAGGCCCCTCCAGGCGGATGCGCCCCATGTGGGAGACATCAAAGATACCACAAGCGGTGCGCACTGCCTCCACCTCGGCCAGGATGCCCCTATATTGCAGGGGCATCTCCCAACCGGCGAAGGGGACCATCCTGGCCCCCAGGGCCAGATGCTCTCTATACAGGCAGGTGTGCAGAAGGGAAGGTGGGGCCTCACTCACGAGCGCGCTCCTGACGGCAATTTAGTGTAGCGTAACCCTGGTGTAGGGGGGTGTCAAGGCACGGAGACTTGTCCAAGTATCCTCGCCTGCGCTTTTGGGCACATCCTTCCATCCCTACCCCCTCCCTCGTCTGGAGGGGGTTTAGGGGTGCCATGGTAAGTGGGGTGTGGGCAGGCTCATCTGCACCCGGTGGTATGCCCACTGCGCCGCTACCCGCACCGCCTTGGGCCACAGGGAGAGGGGGAGGAAGCGGAAGGCTGCCCCCAGGAGTTGGGGGCGTAACAGTTGCGTAAAGGCGCGTCCAGGGAAGTCTATGTCCCCATAGTCGCGGATAACGGTGGCCAGGTGTTGGTGGCCCAATAGCCGCAGGGCCATAGCCAGTTCGTTGGGGGTTAGGCTCAGGAACAGGCGGCGCAGAACAGCTGCCATTCGCACCTCCCTCCCCAGGTGGGCGTTCCACCAGCGCTGGTAGGGGGCTAGGGCACGGGCCGAGCAGTCTCCACGACCCAGTGCCTCGGCCGCCACCGTTGCACACCATTGGGCTGCCATAACGCTCGTGTAAATTCCCCCTCCAGAGGAGGGCTTTACCTGCCGGCCTGCATCGCCCACCAGCATCACCCGGTCGCCCACCAGGGGGCTGGGGACGGCCGGCGCCAGGGGGATTACACCCCCTTGCAGGCGGAGCACCTTTGCCCCCCGCAATGGTGGGAAATCCTCCAGCAAGTGTTGTAGTAGGCGGCGTGGGTTTACACCCCGGCAGGATGTCCCCACCCCGATGCGGGCTATGCCGTCGCCTGCCGGGATGGCCCACCCGAACCAGCCCGGGAAGGTATATGGGTCCAGGGCTACATAGACAAGGGAAGGGTCTAGCCCCTGCACTGCCACCTCGCCCCCCATGGCGTAGACAACCTCCTTAGGAGCAGCAAGTGGGGCCGAGCGGCTTACCACCGAGCGAGAGCCATCGGCCCCGACCACCAGGCGGCAGACCACCTCCTCCTCTTTACCGTTCCTGCGGAGGCGTAGGCGGAGCATCCCCGTGCCGTTGCGCTCTATCCCTGTGGCGCGGGCACCCGTGAGAAGATGGGCGCCTGCTTCTTGGGCCTGCTGGGCCAGGGCCACATCCAGCCCCACCCGATCAATAACCAGGGCCTTGGGCTGGGGAGCCACCAGGGATAGCACAACGCCATCTGGCCCATACGCCACTACCCCACGCATCTGCCCTTGCACAAGACTAGCCGAAGCGTTGGCGGCCTCCAGGGTGCGAGGGGTAACCAGGCCGGAGCAGTGGCAGGGATGGCCTACCTGGAGGTGCTCCTCCAGGAGGAGCACCCGAAAGGAGCGCTGGGCCAGCAAGCGGGCAACAGTGGAGCCGGCCGGCCCAGCGCCCACCACCACCACATCAAAGGTTAGGGACACCGCTGGCGACTACCTGCGTCGTGGGGTTGGCGATGGGGCCGGGGTGATGTCTGACACGCCGTAGCGGCGCTCCATTTCGTATATCTGGGGTAGGCCCAGCAGGCCAGTAACCTCGTCCCGGATCACACTCATCCATGGTATATCCACTGTTCCCTTCCGCTTCAACTGAGTAAAGGCGTCCATCACTGCCCTGTAGACGACGCCAATGGTCGCCCCGGCGATCATCACCTTGAAGCCCATCCGCTCCACCTCTTTGGCGGGGCGAAGCATGCCGTTATAGAGTTTGGGGATGTCGGGCAGTTCCCGGGCGTAGGTCTCCAGGTCCTCCTGGGTGCGGATGCCATCCACGAAAACCAGGTCGGCTCCCGCCTGGTAATAGGCTCTACATCGGCGGATCGTGTCATCCCAGCCGTTGACGGCAAGGGCGTCGGTGCGGGCGACGATAACGAAGTCTTTGTCCCGACGGGCGTCCAGGGCGGCGCGGATCTTCTGCACATGCTCCTCCAGGGGCACAACCTGCTTGCCCTCAAAGAAGCCGCACTTCTTGGGGAAGACCTGGTCTTCAATGTGGATGCCGGCTACCCCTACCCCCTCGTATTCCCTTACCGTGCGCCACACATTGATGGGGTTGCCGTAGCCTGTGTCGGCGTCGCACAGCACAGGGATGTCCACCGCCCCAGCGATGTATTTGGCGTTCTGCACCATCTCTGTCTGGGTTACCAGGCCCACATCGGGGTAGCCCCGGGCGGCGGCGGTGCCGAAGCCTGTCATATACAGGAGGCGGAAGCCTACCGCCTGGGCGATTTTGGCCTGGTAGGCGTCAAATACAAAGGGCGCCAGGGCAAGGCCAGGACGCTTCAGGAGCCTGCGGAAGCGAGTGGTCGCCTTCAAGGGTGCCTCCTTTAGGTTGCCGATTTCCCCTGGGTTAGACGAGCCTTCAGGTAGTTATCCAGCCCCCCGGCCATGAGGATCTGGTAAGGGGGGCTATCTTTGGGCAGAGGTTCTGCCCCCAGTTCAAGCCCCTTGGTGAGGTTGCGGATCCGCCCGCTCTCCACATCTACCTCGGCCGTGTCCCCCTCCTCAAAGGCCTGGGAGACCCCAGGGCAGATAAGGACGGGGAAACCGATGTGGATGCTATTGCGGAAGAATAGGCGGGAGGTGGAGTCGGCCACCACGCAGGCGATGCCTAGCGCCTTAAGCATACGCGCCGCCGGCCTGCTGGAGCCACACCCAAAGTTGCGCCCCGCCACGATGATATCGCCAGGCTTCACCTGCTGTGCCCAGCCTGGGCGGTTGGCCTCCATACAGTATTGGGCCGCCTCTATGTCGGATATGCCGGGGCGAGCCAGCACCCTGGAGCCAGGCATCATCAGGTCGGTGCTAATGTTGTCTCCAAACTTCCACACCTTGCCCTGGAAGCGCATAGCCCTCTCCTTATAGGAACTCCCTAGGGTCGGTGATATATCCCGTTACCGCCGAGGCGGCCACGGTGGCTGGGTTAGCCAAGTAGACGAACGCCTTGGGGCTCCCCATGCGTCCCTGGAAGTTGCGGTTAGAGGAGGAGATACATACCTCCCCATCCCCCATAACGCCCATATGCATGCCTGGGCATGGGCCGCAGGTGCTGCTGGTGATAAGGGCGCCCGCCTCGGCCAACACCTGCCAGATGCCCCCCTCCATGCACTCCCTCCACACCGCCTGGGAGGCGGGGGTGCAGATAAGGCGCACATCGGGGTGCACCTGCCTACCCTTCAAGATGCGCGCCGCCATGCGGAAGTCCTCCACCCGCCCGTTGGTGCAGGAGCCGATGAAGGCCTGGTCAATCTTCACCCTCTCCCTGGCCACCTGGTCTACAGGGGCGCTGTTGCCAGGGTCGTGTGGGCGGGCCACATACGGGGGCAGGTTGGTGAGGTCTATGGTATAGGTCGCCTCGTAGTGGGCATCAGGGTCGGGGCTGACAGGGCGAGGCTCCCGTCTCATCTTCCCTTTCAGGTAGTCCAGGGTGTGTTGGTCGCAGGGGAAGATGGCGAACTTGGCACCAATCTCCACCCCCATATTGGCTATGGAGAACCGCCCGGGCATGGTGATGCTGGCCACCCCTGGGCCTACAAACTCCGCAGACTTGTAGAGGGCCACATCGGTGCCATATATGCCGGCGATATGCAGAATAACATCCTTCCCCACAACAAACTGGTCGGGGCCCGGCAAGCGCCCCGTTAGCACGAAGCGGATGCTCTCCGGCACGCGAAGCCATACCTCCCCTGTGGCCAGCACCAGGGGGAGTTCCTCGTTGATGGGGCAGGAGGCCACATTGAAACACCCATAAGAAGTAGAGTGGGAGTCGATGGAGGCGATGAAGTCGCCAGGGGCGATGTAGCCGTGATCGGGGAAGAGTTGGTGAAGGATGCCGTGGCGCCCCCACTCAAAGAAGTGGGAGATGCCAAACTCCTTGACGAACTTGCGCATCTCCACGGCGGCGTTGGCGGCGTCCACAGACGGGGGTGGTGCCAGGTGGTCTTCAGTAACATACACGCGGTCCGGGTCCCACACCCGTTCCACGCCCAAGGAGCGCAGACGGGCGCGCAGCCCCCTAGCCCCGATGACAGCGGTGCCATCTACCTTAGCCCAGATATACTCCCCTGGCTTCACCCGGGGGCGGCCCGAGGCCCGTGCCAGGATTTTCTCTGCCATTGTTGCGCCCATTCCGCCTTTTCCCTCCCCTTTAGAGTAGGGCTTGCCGTAACCCGCTAGGCAGGGCCAGCCCCGCCACGATTGTGGCCGAAGGGGGTGTATCTGTCAAGGGCTGGGGCGCATCCCCCGGGCTCGGAGCGGGCTTCTGGTTGCCTTATACTAGGGGCCAGAAGCCCTATAGATAGGGAGGAGGCATATATGCGTTTGGCTGGACGCTGCGCCCTGGTAACCGGTGGCTCCAGGGGGGTGGGGCGTGGGGTGGCCTTGGTGCTGGCCCAGAATGGGGCTGATGTGGCCATCCTCTACCGACGGGATAGGGATGCCGCGCACGAAACCGTGCAGGCCATCCGTGCCCTGGGCCGACGCGCTGAAGCCTTTCAGGCCGATGTGTCCGACTTTGCCCAGGTCAAGGAGGCGTTGCCACGGGCTATTGAGTTCTTGGGCAAGGTGGATATCCTGGTGAACAATGCGGGCATAGCCTCCCGGGGCAACACCCTGGCCGACACCGATGTGGAGGAGATGCACCGCGTCCTGGGGGTGCACTTCTTCGGGGCGTTCTACTGCACCAAGTTGGTGCTCCCCAGCATGCGCCAGCAACCACGGGGCGACATCTTCTTCATCTCCTCCAGAGCCACCCAGAACTTCGCCCCCCGCCATGTGCCATACGCCGCCGCCAAAGCCGCCATGGAGGCCATGGCCCGTTGTTTGGCCAAGGAGGAAAGGGAGCACAACATCCGTGTGAATGTGGTCGCCCCCGGCTTGGTGGAGACGGAGATGGGGCGCCGTCTGGTGCGTGCCACCCGGGGCGTGCAGGACATCAAGGAACTCTACCCCCAGATGCCCTTCGGGCGTGTCATCCAGCCGGAGGACATCGGACGCCTTATCGCCTTTCTGGCCTCCCCGGAGGCGGAACTCATCTCAGGGCAGGTCATCTACATAGACGGAGGGGGCATGGCCGGCTGACCCAATATGCCCAGAAATTGGGGGATAGCCCTCTAGAGTGCATCGGGTAGGGAAAGCCTATAATTCACCTTGCTATGGCTACAATCCTGCTGGTAGACGACGAAGAGGCTGTATTGGAAATGCTGGAGGCCTGCTGTCAGGAGGCGGGCTACCAGACCCTCACGGCTGTCAACGGCAAGGAGGCCTTGCGGCTCTTCTTCCAGCACCACCCCGACCTCGTGGTGACCGATATCCGCATGCCCGTGATGGACGGGTTTGAACTCATCTCCCGCATTCGGGAGGTATCAGAGGCCCCTATCATCGTCCTCAGCGCCCTGGGGCGGGAGGAGGAGAAGGTGCAGGGGCTACGCCTGGGGGCGGATGACTACATCGTGAAACCGGTGGGGATGAAGGAGTTGGCGGCCCGCATAGAGGCGGCCCTGCGCCGTGCCCAACTCCCCCCCATTTCCCGCCAGGGGGTCTACACCGATGGGGTGCTCACCATCCATCTGGAGCGCCAAGAGGTGTATGTGCGCGGGCAGAAGGTGAACCTCACCCCCAAGGAACTACGCCTGTTAGTATATCTGACGCAGAACGCGGGCAAGGTGGTCCCGGTTCGGGAGCTGCTGGCCAAGGTGTGGGGGTCCACCTACTACGCCGAAGAGAGTGTGAAGTGGCACATAGCCAGCCTACGCCGCAAGATAGAAGATAACCCCCACGAGCCACGCCTCATTGTAACCGTGTGGGGGTCAGGCTACCGCTACGACAGGCCCGCCCCTTCTCTCTCGCCTGTCAGTTCACCCATGTGAGGCGGCCAACGCCACCGCCCTGCTCGCCTCTACAGGAAACTCCAGGAGCACCTCGGTCCCTTCGCCTTCTTCGCTCATCACGCTGATACGCCCGCCGTGCTCGGTAACGATGCGGTGGCAGATGTAGAGGCCCAGGCCTGTCCCTTTGCCCGGCTCCTTGGTGGTAAAGAAAGGCTCGAAGAGGCGTGCCTGCGCCTCTTTGGGGATGCCCACCCCACTATCCTTCACCAACGCCTTCACCTTGTCTCCTTCAGCCCAGCACCGTATCAGGATGGTGCCCCCGTGGGGCATGGCATCCCGTGCGTTCAGTAGCAGGTTGATGAACACTTGCTGGAGGTTGTTGGCCACCCCCTGGATGGGTGGCACCTCCTTATATTCTTTGTAGACCTCTACGCCCTGCTGGGTTACTTCTTTCCCCACCAGGTCCAGGGCTACCTCAATTACCTCTGGGAGGTGCACCGGCTCGGGGGTGCCCTGGGTCCGTGCGAAGGTCAACAGTTCCCGAATAATTTGGGAGGCGCGCTGGGCCATAGTGTGAATGGTAGCCAGATATTCTTTGGCCTTCTCAGAAGCCAGGTGCCTCTCCGGAGCGCGCAGGAGCAGTTCCGCCCTGCCCTGAATGGCGAAGAGGGGGTTGGCGATTTCGTGGGCTATCCCTGCCGCCAGAGTGCCCACCGACGCCATCTTGGCCGACTGGACCAGTTGGGCTTGGGTGGCCTTCAGTTCCTGCATCTGGGCCTGGAGTTGCTGGGCCAGGCGGATGTTGGTGCGTGCCTCCTGGACGCTGCGGCTCAGAGCCAGGTAGGTGAGGGCCAAAGGCACCGCCAGGAGGGCAATGGCCCACCACGCCTGCTGCAGCAGAGTAGCCCCCAGGAACCCCAGCACCAGGCTCCCTACCTCTTGCAGGCTGTCTAGCACCCAGGTCTTCCGCCAGGTCATCCAGAAGGAAGGCCCCTTGCGCAGGGAGACCATGCCCCACATCAACAGCAGGTTGGCACCATAGAGGAGGCCTCCTGCCAGGAAGGCTATCCCCATTGCGGTCGGTCGCAAGAGGTTAGGGGTGCCCGAAGGGGTAAGGCTCCGAAAGGTCAGCGCACCTAGCCCCACCGCCAGGCTCGTCATTCCCACATTGAAGACGACGACCAGAGGGCGCCTGCGGAGCCAGGCGTTGGCAGCCAGCGAGCCTGCTGCTCCTGCCAAAACCGCCTGGAGGGGCGGGAGCGAGAGGAGTCCTATAAAGAGGGGCGCCGCCCCCAGGGAGGCGCTGGCCTGGGGCGATAACTTGAGGGGGAAGACCAGAGCCGCGGCTACGAGGAAGGCTATGGCCGCGGTTACCGTCCCTTGCGCAGCACCCCATTCACCAGGCCATAGTATCTGGCCTGCTCCGGCGGCAATCCCTCCCAGGATGAAGATACCCAGCACATACCAGCGAGGTTTCAACTTATGGCCTCTCCGTTGCCCTCTCCATCAGGTCGCCAGAAGCCCGGCAGGCCTTCACAGGCAGGCCTGCACTAGCGAACGGTAACCTCACCCTCGACCCAAGAGTTAGAGGTGCCCTCTGGTGCGGTTACCAACGAACCGTCCAGTGAGATGGGGACGCGCACCGGGAAGTCGGTGTTGGACCTCACCAGCACACGCACCTCTACCTCCTTACCCCCACCCCTTTTCTCTGACACTGTGGTGTGGGTTGTAAGGGTCTGGCAGGGGAAGTCGCCGCTGGACTCCTCTACGACCAGGGCCTTCAAGCCCTTGGGGGCCTGCACCTCCACCAGAATAGGCCCCTGGATGGAGCAGGTAAATGGCCGAGGCCATTCAACCCGAACAGAGAGGATATGCCCACCACGCAGACTAATCAGGGGGTCAACATCGTCCCATTCTATCCAGCCGCTGGCGATAGCCGGCACCAAGAGCCAACCCAGCACCGCCACAAGGACGGCCGGGAAGGTCCATCTCCGCAGGGGCTTCCACGCCCGCGTCCCGTTGTGCATGTCTCCTCCTCTTGGCGAATTTTAGGGCCTATAGGCACCGGCGTCCTCGGCATGCCTGGCCCCACTGTAGAGTGCGCAAGGTGTGTAAAAGGTGTGGAGGTGGTAAGAAAACGGTAGTCCCACATTGACGGCATAGCATGGGAGGTGTCAGGGCACTCCTGGTTTCGGGCAGATATAGGCGCAGGGACCGCCTGCCCTTTACCCCTTTCCTTTTTTCCTTTCCACCGGGGCAATGCTAGCCCCGGTGTGGGGGGATGCGTTGCTCCGCTGGGCTACTGCCCACCTGTGGGCGCTGTAACACCTTTGCGCCACGCAGGTGGGCAGGGCTGCGCCATAGATCCCCCAGGGAGGCCGCGGGCACACATCAGCACCCGCTACGGACAGGTCTGTGCACTGGTGTATTGCGCAGTTACCTTTCCGGTGGCGTCCCAGCAGTAGTAATACTTGGTGGGGTTCGCTCGGAGGTAGTTGGAGAGGGCGGTGCTGGTGCCGTCGGGCAAGGCGGTGAAGTCGTTCACTGCGGTATTAGGGGCCGCGCGGGCTGTAACGCTGGTAATGGCCTTATCGGCCATCATACTGTCCATTGCCGCCTGGACATTTTGCATCTCGGCCGCTTTTGCCCCCTCCTCGCCCTTGCTGGCGAACTTGGTTACCGCCGGAATAACGGCGGCGGCCAGGCCCACAATGATGCCTACCACCACCAGTAGTTCCACAAGGGTAAACCCCGCTTGCTGGTGGCACAGGCGTGCAAGCAGTTTTGCTCCGTATCTCCTCATGGCCTACACCTCCTCCAGTAGGTTTGTATGCATTACCATATCCCATCTTCAGGGTAGGGTGCCCACGCCCACCCTCCATCGTCCTTTTGGCGCAGGAAGCATTGGACTTTTGTCCACTGCCATCTGCGTTACTTGTGCTCCTGGGAGGTGCCCACCAGGGCCTTTATCTGAAAGGCGATCATCCCCTGCTCCCCCCCGCTTCCAGACGCGTCCATCCGCAGGAGACGCACATCCTGGAAAAGGCCGGAGAGGCGCAGTCCCGTTGCGTAGCGGATGGCCGCTTCATAGGTGGTGGCCGTCCCGGCCAGGGAAAAAACCTCGCTCTGCAGGCTTACGCCCGACACTTGCACCCCCGCCTCCAGGGCAGTGTTGGTGATGGCCTCCAGGCGAGCCAGGAGGGCTTCCCGCTCCTGGCGAAGGGTGCGCAGGAGGGATTGGACGGCCGAAGTCTGTTGCTCCAGGCCCCTGGCCTGGCGTTCCAGGGTGGCTGCCTGGGCTGCGGTGAGGCGCAGGAGACGGTGGCGGGCCTGTATCTCACCCACAAGGGACGACAGGCGCGCCTTCTCCTCCCCAACCCTTGCCACTTGGCCTGTGACCCACAGGGCAGATACCCCCAGCGCGAGCAGGGCTGTGATGGCAAGGGCAGAGGTGAGGGGGAATGGCCGGGGACGGTAGCGCGCAGGGAGCATATTGGGAACCAGGGCACCTGCTCTCCCCAGGTGGTTAGCCGATACAGCCCTATGGGCCAAAGCCAAGCCCAGGTTGACGGCATAGGCGGCGGTTGGGAAGTCGGCGGGATGGAATGCCGGCACAGCCAGGGTCTGAAGGGGATACTTCAGGAGCCGTTGCAGGGCTGGGGTGAGCCAGGCCCCTCGCTCCGGGTTACCCACGAGGACGACAGGCAAAGGCTTTCCCTCCTTGCATCCGCTATTTCCCCGCACATAGGCTTGGGCCTGCTTCACAGCGTCGGCAATCAGGATAGCCTCCCTATGGCTATCAAAGCCGTCTCCGGGCAAGGGCAACCGATAGACCACCTTAGGCATCCATCCCACGACCGGGACGATGGCGGTGTCCTGCTCACCCAGGTAAACTACCAAGCCCTGGCCTACAAGGGCAGCCAGGGCCACCTCTTTGGGGTAAAGGGCCTTGGGGTGCACACCCGCTTTCTGGAGGCGATGCATATGGCTATCCAAGGCCTCCCTGGACGCTACTGCGGCCAATATGCTCTCGCCCGTGCCGTTGCCCACCGGCCTCCACGCCAGGTCCATCTCCCCCAACCTAAATGGGAAGGCCTCCTGGGCCTCCGTCTGCACGATCTGTGCAAGGTGGCGTGCTGGCACCTTTGGAAGGGCCATAACCCTGGTCAAGGCGGTGCCCAGGGGCATGTCGCTGACGATGCGCCCCTTGCGCACTCCCATCTCCCGCAGGAGAGAGCGCACAGTATGGGGGCCCTCCCCCAGACGCACCGTCCCCCAGCGCACCACCTCGCCCCCCTTGAATATCACCACCCGGACCGTGTCGCCATCCACGGCGAGGGTAACGGTGGTGCGCCCCACGAGGCGGCATACCAAGCGGTTCATCCTACGCCAGGTGGAGCGCGCGGCGCGAAAGGCCTGCCTGGCCAGGACGCTGCCCGCCTTTCGGATGGATGTTGGCACGGATGCCCACGACCTTCCCGGCCTGGCCATTACCTGCCTCCCTTGCCCTGCGTAGGCTGTGGCGATAGGTAGACCATTAGTTGCAAATGTGCTGCCGGGGACTGGGCGATGTCGGAGAAGGAGGCGGAGACGAGAGCGGAGTTAGGGAGGTGCATACCCAGGCGGGAGAGGAAGCCCGATAGGGCCGCCGGCTCGCCTCTAAGCCCCAGGGTAACAGGCTGGGCCACATACTGAACGCCCTCTAGGCTATTGCTTTGGGTGTCGCCCAGAGCCACGGAGGTCAGGGAGACCCCCGCTTCCTTGGCTGCTGTTACCAATGCCTGCACCAGGTCTTCAGGGGTGGCGAGAAGGAAGGGTTGGACGGCCTGCCGCCACTGGCGCTCCCTTTCTGCTACTTCCCTTGCGCGCTCTTCGGCGTTGGGGGTGTGGGGAGGGGCAACTCCCACTCCCTGACGCGCTTGGATGGCAAGGCTAGCCACCTGTTGGGAGCCACTCCACCAGCGCATCCCCAGCAGGGCGTTGTAGGCCACCAGGCCCAGGGCCACCAGGAGGGCCATGGCCGGCCACGCCCCCAGGGGGCGTAGGCGTCGCCAGAGAGGGAGAGGCCCTGCCGCCATAGCATTCCTTCCTTGTCCTATCGCAGTGTATCCAGGCCCGAGTAGATGGGCGCAAACATGGAGAAGGCGATGACGCCCACAATGGCCCCCACTGCCACAGTGGAGAGGGGTTCTAGTAGCCCTATAAGGGCGTTGAGGCGGTCCTCCAACTGCTTCTGGTAGACCTGCGAGGCGTCTCTCAGGGTGCGATGGAGGGAGTTGCTCTCTTCTCCTATCAGCACCAGTTCCACGAAGAGGGTCGGGAGGAAGGTGTGGCGCTTCAGAGAAGGGGTAAGGCCCCGCCCACCCATTAGGCCCTCCTCGGCATTGCCAAAGGCCTGGCGTATGGCCCAGTTACGGCACCCCTCCTGGCCCAGGTGCAAGGCGGTGAGCATGGGCACCCCCGCCTCCAACAGCATGGCTACCGTTCGGGAGAAGCGGGAGAGTTCTCCTGCCATTACCAGGGTGCCTATCACGGGGAGACGGAGCATGGCCCGGTCCAGCCTGTAGCGCCCCCAACGGGTGCGGCGGACCGCCATTAGCGCGGTGGGGAGGGCGAGCGCCCCCAGGAAAAAGGGCAGGAAGTTGTTCCTTATGCCTCCCACCAGAGCCAGGGTGAGGCGTGTGGCAAGGGGAAGGTTTGCCCCCATCTGCTCAAACACCTTCAGCAGAGGGGGGAGGGCAACGGTTACCAGCACTCCTAGGGTAAGCATGGAAAGGCCCATAATGGCCAGCGGGTAGGTCAAGGCGCGCACCACCTTCTGCCTGGCCTCGTGTTCCTTCTCCAGGATGTCGGCCATATGCTCCAGGGCGGGGGCGAGGCGGCCGGTATGCTCGCCAGCCCGCACTACACTCACAAAGAGTGGGCTGAATACCTGGGGGTGTTGGGCCAGGGCTGTGGAGAGGCTCCCCCCGGCATCCAGCGTTTTGGCGATGGCCGAAAGGGTGCGGCGGAAGCGGGGGTTGCGTGCCTCTTCCTGCAAGAGTGCCAGTATCCGAAGCAGGCTTCCCCCGCTGGCCAGCATGGCGGCCAGTTGCCGGGCGAAGCGCACCAGTTCCGGCGTCTTCACCTGGAAGAGGGTGGGGAAGAGGTCTTCCAGGGGAGGGAGGCGCCGCGCCGGTGCAATGCGCAGGGGTTTATAGCCCTGTTGGAGCACGAGGCCGCGAGCCTCGGCTATATCCTGGGCCTCCACCTGGCCCCTCACTATCCCTGAGTGTCTGCTGTAAGCCTCGTAGCGGAAGTGCATGGCCTAATCCAGGTTTGCCAGCACGCGCATCACCTCATAGGGTGTGGTGATGCCCTGCTTCACTTTGAGCATGCCCTCCCGGCGCAGGGGGACCATTCCCTCCTGCAGGGCCTGCTCCCAGAGGCTGGAGCGAGGCTCGTCGGCCAGGAAGCGCTGACGCAACCCGTCAGACATAACCAACACCTCAAACACCCCTGTGCGCCCCCGGTAGCCTGTATGGGCACAAAGGTTACAGCCGGAACCGTAGAAGAACTCCCGCCTCTTTTCCCCCACCTCGGCGGCATAGGCCTGCTGTTCGGCCAGGGGGCGTGGAATAAGGGTCTTGCACCCGTTACACACCACCCTAACCATACGCTGGGCAGCAATCCCGGCCACCGCTGAAGCGATAAGGTAGGGGGCTACACCAAGGTCGCGCAGGCGCAGGAGGGCCGAGACTGAATCGTTGGCGTGCAGAGAGGTGAGCACCAGATGGCCCGTCAGGGCCGCCTGGGTGGCGATGACCGCCGTCTCCTGGTCTCGGATTTCCCCTACCATAATGACATTGGGGTCAAGGCGCAGGATGCTCCGCAGTTGGGTGGCAAAGGTTATGCCAGCCTCTGGATGCACCTGCATCTGGTTGACCCCGCTGATTCGGTATTCCACCGGGTCTTCAATGGAGATGACATTCTGCTCTCGCCGCTCCATGTGCAAGATGGAGGCGTAGAGGGTGGTGCTCTTGCCGGCGCCGGTGGGGCCGCAGACGATGAGCATGCCATAGGGGAGTCGCAGGAGACGGCGGTAGCGCTCCAGGGCGTGTGGGCTCATGCCCAACTGGTCCAGTCCCAGCAGGGTAAAGCGCTTGTCCAGCAGGCGGAGCACCGCCATCTCCCCCAGCACCGTGTTGCTCACCGCCACCCGCACATCTACCCTCTGGTTCTGCCCTTCAAAGGTGAAGTGGCCGTCCTGGGGGCGTCGCCGTTCGGCAATGTTCATGCCCGACATCACCTTCAGACGAGAAAGGAGGCTGGGGTGCAGGTCCAGAGGGAGAGGCATCACATCGTGCAGGATGCCATCTATGCGGAAGCGAATGCGCACTGCGTCCTCCCCAGGCACAATGTGGATGTCCGAAGCGCGGTCTTGCAGGGCCTTCTGCACCAGCATGTCAATAACCTGGGCTGGGGAGGCCACAGGATACCCGCGCGCCCCGCGGGGAGGTGCTGTCCCCTCCTTGCCGGCCGCCTGCACCTCTTGGGCGCGGCGGTAGGCGATGTCTATATGCTCCTGGATATCCTCGGGAGTAGCCACCACAGGCTCAACGGCACACCCGCTCCGCACGCTGATGTCTTGGAGTGCCTGGAGGTCTGTGGGGTCGGGAACGGCAACGG
Source organism: Dehalococcoidia bacterium (assembly GCA_046294495.1). Classification (GTDB taxonomy): domain Bacteria; phylum Chloroflexota; class Dehalococcoidia; order Lucifugimonadales; family HRBIN23; genus HRBIN23. Next base: position 21,643 of record JBKBKV010000003.1, read on the forward strand.
TGAGGAGGCTACCCCTCTTCTCCAGGGGGAGGGCCACATAGCGCCTGGCCACCTCCTCCGGGAGAAGGGCCACCGCCTCAGGCTCAATGCCCTGGGAGCGCAAGTCTAGCATGGTAACCCCCAGGTAGACCGCCGTGAGGATGGCCAGGTCGCGGGAGAATACGAGCCCATCCCGCACCAGAACTCGCCATAGGGGGCGCCCCTCCCGCTTAGCCGTCTCCTGCGCCTTGTCCACTTGCTCCGGGGCCAGCAGGCCGGCGTCTATAAGCATATCCGCCAAGGTGAGGGGCTGAGGGGCAGGGGGCGTTACAGGGGTGTCGCCATCAGGGTCAGGTGGGCCTTGCACCCCATCCACGCCGGGTGCGGGGAAAGGCCCCTGGCCCGGCCTTTCATCCAGGGCGCGTGCAGTGGGCAGGGAGGTTTCACGGCTTTCCCGCCTCCCGTTGGTGGGAGAGTCTCTGGGCACGGTCATTTGCCTTCTCGCTGGGTGAGCAAGGTGGGCTAGCCCCAGGGGTGCTCCATGGGGGTGTCTTCCCCTTACGCGGCCGCCAAGCCTCTTTCCGCCTCCCTGCCCAAGCACACCTCCAGGCAAGACCCTTGCGCCTGGGCAAGGTCAGCCAGGGGTTGGGCATGGTTTACCCCTGTCATCTGCCGAAGGAGGGCCAGCAGGGGGAGAGGTTCCCGCAGAGTCAGCCACAGGTTGACGCTTCCGCCCAAGGGGTCGCTAACCAGGCGCACCAGGCGCACCTCGGGGCGCTGGCAAAGGGCGCGAACAAAGTGCACCACACCCCGCGCATCCCGGTTGGCGCGTATGCGCACTTGGACAGCACCTTCGTATAGGTGCTCCTGGGCAGCAGGAGGGGCCTTCTCCTCTTGCCTTGTGGAGGGGCCTGCCACCTCGGCATAAGGCTGACTTGGGAAGGCAGGCCCTTGCGCCAACGAGGGGAAGGGGAAAAGGACAGGAGCACTGGAGGCCGGGGGGCCTCCTTCAACGGGGACACGGAAAGGCAGCACAAGGCCCGCGGCCCCACTCGCTGTATGGGCCGAGGTGATGTCCGTGCTACCTGTGCGTCTCCCGTGCATGGGTCGGATAGCCTCCAGGGCGGCCTCCACCTGGCGGGCCACCTGCCTGGTGTAATCCTCGTAGCCCCGAGGGGCTTTTTCCCCGTCAGGAGGTAGGGTTTTCCGGTTGTTCAGAATGCTCGTCACTGCTTCCCTCCTGGTATGCGGTAGGCTCTAGCGTTGTTAGATAGCCAGCCACCCAAGACGCACGGCAGTAACTACTGCGTGGGTTCGGTCGCTGGCCTGGAGTTTGGTCATAACCCAGGTGAGGTGTTGTTTCACGGTGCGCTCGGAGATGCCCAGGTGGTGGGCGATGCGTTTGTTGGAGTAGCCCTCTGCCACCAGGGCCAGCACCTGGCGCTCCCGCTGGGTCAGGGGGCGCACATCCCGGGGCAGGCGACTCGCCTGCCGAGGGCGGATCACCACCCCTCCATTGATGTGGACGATGCTCAGCGGGAAGTCCCCGGTGGAGTCTGCCGGGATAGGATAGGGCGCCGCTGGGGTGGGCTGCAGAACCTGGGGTGCCACCGACATTGCCATGCCTGGTCTCCTTCTGTTGGCCGTTGGGGGGAACCTGCTACCCCCGCCTTGCCCATAGCCTAACGCCCTCGCGGTGTGTAAAGGGTTTGGGCTTGTTGAAATCTTCATTAGCAGACGGCCCCTGGACATTGGCCGGGGCGCCGCCTTCCGTCTGCTGGTCCCCCAAAGCCTTTTGCCGCCAAGGGCTACTTTAGGGTGTGGGGAGCGCGGGCGATACCAGGACTACACCCAAAGGGCCTGAAACGCCCCCCACAACCCCTGAGTAGAACCCGCCCCCTAAGAATGGAAAGGCCCCCCTCAAGGACACACAGGGAATACCCCCTTTGCCCGTCTTGCGACTATTGGACGATGCGAGGCAAAGGGGTAGGGGATAGGATGGCAGAGGAGGGTATGGGATGACGCTAAGAGGTGAGGCAGGGTCAGCCCTGGCAGAGACGGTTATCGCTGTGATGCTCTTCTCTGCTCTGGGCACGGCGGTGCTGGCAGGGGTCTCTACTCTTTACTCCTCCGGTGCCCGCACCGAAAGCCAGGCCATAGCCGAGCAGGTGGCCCGAAGCCAGATGGAGCGTGTTTTTGCCTCCTCTTACCTATCTCCACCAGCAAACTATCCAACGGTGGATGTGCCTGCTGGCTACGGCGTAGAGGCGGTAGCCCAGCCCTACGGCGCCGGGGACCCTCGTTTAGAGAGGGTCGTTGTGCGGGTGAGCCACGCCGGCCGAGAGGTGCTGGTGCTAGAAACCCTGCGCTCCCAGCCCTAGGGGAAAAAGATGAAAGGGTTGTGGCGCAACCTAGTGGGCTTGCTCCCATTCTTGGCTGCAGACGCCTACGGCTCCACCCTGGTAGAGGTAGTAGTAGCAGTAGGCATCACCACTTTGGCCGTGGGTATGGTAGGTAAGGGCATTTTCCAGGTCTTCTCCCTGGAGAGGTCGTGGCGAGAGCGTATAACAGCCACCCGAGAAGTGCGCCAGGCTTTTACATGGTTCGCCAGAGATGCCCTGAACACCAGTTCCCTTACCTTGCAAGACGGCGCTCCTCCTGCCCAGGCCGTTACCCTCTCCTGGACAGATCGCAACGGTGCCCTCCATAGCGTAACCTACTCCCTTTCCGGGGGTCTGCTGGTGCGGGAGGAGAGCGGTGTCCAAGGCGTCCTGGCCCGAAATGTAACGGCGGGGGGCTTCTCCCTGTCTGGGGGGGTATTAACCTTCCAACTGGAGGTGCAGACACCCAGGGGCATAGCGAAGGAGGGCGCTCTGCAGACTTACCTGCGGAGGCTGGAATGATGCGCCGCCTCGCCACGGGGCAAGGGGGGACGATGCTGGTGCTTGTACTCGCCTTTATGGCTCTGGCAGTGCCACTGGTGAGCGCTGCCCTGGGGCTGGCCAGCACCCTGGCTCGGGACTCGGCCCTGAAGACCCGTATGGCCAAGAGCCAGTATGCTGTCCTGGGAGGGGGGGAGCACGCCTTCTACCGCCTGCGCTATGAGCCGGGCTATGCGGAAAGCATCCCCCAGGACACCCCCCACACCTACACCCTTATTCTGAACGGCCGGGAGGTGTCGGTGTCGGTGCGTCGTCCCACAGACCCCATCGGCCCACCTCCCCCGCCCGGGGCAGATAGACAGCCCAGGCTCCAGGCCAGCAAGGAAGTTACCCCCACCTTCGCCCCACCCAACACCCTCACCTCCTTTACCTACACCATTACCGTTCAAAACAGAGGGGGGACAGTGGCTACTTTGGATAGCATCCACGACACCTTGCCCCCGGGCTTTACCTATATGGCCGGCTCCACCCAGGGCGTTACCACCAGCGACCCCTCTTTAGATAATGATGATGGCGTCCTAACCCTTACCTGGGATGTATCCTCTCTACGGGTCCGCCTCCAGCCGGGGGAGAGTGTAACCCTCACCTTTACTGCCCAGGCTAGTGTGGCCCAGGGGAACTACTGCAACGAGGCGTGGGTAGACCCTGGGGGCTACCGCACCAGCAGTGGCAAGACGGCCAAGGTGAGGGTCGGCTCTCCCCAAAATGACCTATGCACAGGCCCCGCTGTCGCCATTAGCAAGGACGCCTCCACAGCCTCCCAGTCCCGCTCATCCGACATTGTGATAGGCACTGGAGGCGTGCTGACCTACACAATCACCGTGCAGAACATAGGCTCTGTTGCCCTGAACCTGGGGCGTGTGCGAGACTTCCTGCCCCCCGGTTTCACCTATATGCCCGGCTCCACAGGGGGGGACTTTACCACTGCCGACCCCTCCATAACCCAGTTCCAGGGGGGCCAACGCCTGGACTGGACTTTCACCCCCAGGAAGCGCATTCAGCCCGGGGAGAGCAAGGCCCTGTTCTTCCAGGTCAGGGCTACCAGCATACCTGGGGAATACTGGAACGAGGGGCAACTGACTTTCAATGAGTTTGATGCCCCCGTAGCCATCTGGCCCACGGCCCGCGTAACTGTGATAGAGATGTTCCAGGTCTCCGCCACCGACGGGGAGAGCACCCACCTCCGGGAGGCGTGGTTAGCCCAGGACGGCCCTGTTACAAGCCACTGGGAACTGGTCCGCTAGGCGAGGCCCCCTGCTCCGCTTAAAAGAGACAGTGTGGCCCACACCCCTTACTATTGGTCGGCCGCTTTGTAGTGGGCCAGTAGGTGGTTGCCACTCCCCACAGCCCACTCGGCGCTGGTGCCCCAGCAGGCGGCTGCCCAGGGTGCCCTTGTCCAGAACATCTTTGGTATCCACCTGGGCAGGGAGAAGGGGCGCTCCCGGGCCCAGTGGGGGGTAAAAGGCCCCCCTCCTGGGCTGGTTTCCGCCCTCTCTTTTCAACCATCCCTCCGATAACTCACCCACTCGGTAACGATCTCCTGGGGCAAAAACCGCATTGCCTTGACACTCCCTACTACTTGTGATATACTGCACAGGCTGAGACCTCGGCTCTTTGGGCAATTGGGTTTGCCAAGCCCATTACAAGGAGGCGGCCGTGCCCCTGGCTATCGTGGTAACCGCCAAGCAGGTGCTGGACCCCGAAACCCCCGCCTCTGCCCTCCAGATAGACCCCGCTCGCAAACGGATGGTCGCCCCAGCCAATGTCCCCCCTGTCGTTAACGGCTTTGACGAGAACGCTGTAGAGGCAGCGCTGCGTATAAAAGACGCCTTGGGGGCGCCCAATGTGAAGGTAACCGTTCTGTCGGTCGGCAAGGCGTTTGCCCTGGATGTTATCAAGAAACCCCTGTCTATGGGAGCCGACGAACTGGTGTTGGTGCAAGACGACGCCTGCGACAACCTGGACGCCTTCCAGACGGCGCGGGTCCTGGCGGCGGCCATCAAGCAGATGGGCACAGTAGACCTGGTGCTCTGCGGGCGGCAGGCCTCGGACTGGGACCAGTCCCAGGTGCCTCTGGCCCTGGCCGAGTTTCTGGGGCTGCCCTGCGTGCACATCACCAAGAAGGTGGAGGTGAAGGACAAGACGGTGCTGGTAGAGCGGGTAATTCCCGACGGCACAGAAGTTATCCAGGTGCATCTGCCCGCTCTGATTACTGTCAGCAACGAACTAGGCCAGCCCCGTTACCCAACCCTGCGGGGAATTATGGCCTCCACCCGCAAACAGCCCATCGTTCGCAAACTGGCAGACCTGGGCCTCAACCCGGCTGACCTGGCTCCCAAGGTTGAGTTGTTGGACCTGTTTATCCCCATCCGCCAGAAGAGGTGCGAGATCGTCTCTGGGGACAACGACGAGGAGAAGGGGCGGAACTTGGCCCGGCGCCTTCGGGAAGCCAAACTTATCTAGCAGAGGTGCACCATGCCAGGTGTCCTTATCTTCGCTGAAGTGGTTGACGGTAGACTGTCTTCTATCGCTAAGGAACTCCTGGCCGCCGGCCATCCCCTTGCCCAGGCCCTTGGGGAGCCTCTGGCTGCCTTTGTCCCCGCCGAGAAGGGGGCAGAGGCCGCCAAAGAGGCAACCGCCTTCGGGGCGGAGCAGGTGTTCGTGGCGGAGCACCCCCTCTTGAAAGAGCCCCACCCCGATTACCACTTGGCTGCCCTAGAGGGGGCTGTGAAGCAATTGAGCCCCTCTGCCGTCCTCCTGGGCAAGACCCCCTTGGGTATCAATGTGGGGCCACGCTTGGCCTTCCGTATGGGTGTAGGGGTTGCCCAGGATGTGGTCTCCCTCAAGATAGAAGGGGGGGCCCTTATCGCCGAGCGCCCCGTTTACGGGGGCAACGCTATGGCCAGGGTTGCCCTGCGCCACAAGCCTTTCGTGGCCACGGTTCGCCCAAAGGCCTTTGAACCCCTTGAAGCTAACCCTGGCAACACGGCGGTCGTGCAGAGCCTCCCCGTAGCCCTGGACCCCCAGAGCGTCAAGGTCAAGGTGCTGGAGCGAAAGAAAGTTGAGGCAACAGGCATTCGCCTGGAAGACGCCCGGGTCGTGGTGGGCGGAGGGCGCGGGCTGGGGGGCCCCGAACCTTTCCAGCAACTGGAGGAACTGGCCCGCTTGCTGGGTGGAGCGGTGGGCGCCTCACGGGCCGTGTGCGACGCCGGCTGGCTGCCCTATCAATACCAAATTGGCCTCACCGGCAAAACTATAACCGCCGACCTCTACATCGCCATCGCCATCTCCGGGGCGAGCCAGCATATGGCCGGCGTCTCTACCGTGAAGAATATCGTGGCTATCAACAAGGACGCCGACGCCCCTATCTTCCAGGAGGCTCGCTTCGGCGTCGTGGGCGACTGGAAGAAGGTGCTACCTGCCTTCACCGACGAAGTGCGCAAACTCCTCCAGCCATAGCACCAACCAAGCGATGGGACCATATCAGCGGACGGGGGAGGTGTAACCGTGGACATGGAGTTCACCATAGACCTGCAAAGGGTGCGCTCGGGGCTGGAGCAGGCGGATGTGGTCTCCCTCTTCTTCCCCCGCCTGCGAAAGACATTGGTGATTGACTTCCGGTGCACAGCCGATGAGCCCCCACTAGTGCGCATCGCCCCTATGACCAGTTCCTTAGCGGAACGGCTTCGCAGTGTGCGCCGTATGCGCCCCCATTGGCCACGCCCCAAGAAACTTATGGCGATCCCCTGGCCTCGCTATGTGGACAGCCTCTTCCGTCTCCAAGTGGCCGATGCCCTTCTAGGGCGAGTGGCTTCCTGTGGGCACCCTGAGGCTGTGAAGCAGTGTCGTCTTGCTCTTGAGGAACTGCGCCGGCTGGAGCGCCGGGAACTGGGGGCGGTCATCCGCGGGGACAACTACCACACAATTTGGGCACGCAAAGCATAGCCAGCCCAGGCCAGCCCCCCCATGTATCTGATACTGGTTATCCTACATCTGCTGGGGGCAGTGATATGGTTCGGGGGTATCCTCTTCATAGCCCTGGTGCTGGTGCCTGTGAGCCGCGCCTTTGGAGACACAGGTAACGCCCTGGTGCGGGCTGTGGGCAGGCGCTTCCTGTGGGTTGCCTGGCCGGCTATTGCCCTCGCCGTGGCGACGGGGATTGTGCTGGGCTTCAACCGGGGCTTTCTGGAGGCGCTGTTTACCGGTTCCCTTTTTGATTTTCCCCAGGGGGGCCTGTTCACCCTAAAGGTGCTCCTGGTGCTGGCCTCCCTGGTGCTGGAAGCCCTCCACGACTGGGTGGTGGGGCCACGAGGCGGACGACTAGAGCGCGCTGCCCTTGCCACTAACCCACCCGACCCGGCCCTGCTGGCTAAGGCCCAGGCCATGCGCCGGGCCACCGCACGCATCGCCAGCGTCAACGGCGGGGTGGTGCTGGCTATTGTTATCATAGGCGTGTGGTTGAGTAGGGGATAAAAGGGAAGAAAAGGGGCCTTCCCTAAGGGCAAGTATCTCCCTGTGAAATGCCCGCTCGCTCCCTTGCACCCGCCACCGCCTTGCGCTAGGCTTATATGAACCTAGCCGCTTTAGCACGGCCCAGCCCCTGAGTGCCGCCGCAACATAGTGCGATACACACTGCACCCAACTGCGCAAGAGGTTTAGGGTATGTATCAGTCCAGCACGCCCAGCCCCCAGGGGGTATGGGAGAGGGTGTTGGGCCTGCTCCAGATAGAGGTGGCCCGAGGCACTTACGAGGCCTTTCTGCGGGAGACGGTGGGCCTTGCGCTGGATGGGGAACGCTTTGTTGTCGGCACGCCCAGCCCCTTTGCCAAGACATACCTGGAACAGCGCGCCTACGGCCTGGTGCGGGATGCCCTGGAGCGCACCCTGGGACGCCCGGTAGAGGTGGAGTTCCGTGTTGTGCCTAAAGGCCTGGGATATGCAGACAGGGGCGCCCATCCCCCCAACATACCTGCCCCCCACGCAGACGCCCGCGGGGAATCATTAGGAACGCCTCTCAACACCCACTATACCTTCGCCACTTTCATCGTGGGGGAATCCAACCGCTACGCCCATGCCGCTGCTGTAGCCGGGGCCGAGCACCCCGGGACGAAATACAACCCCATTTTCATCTATTCCGATGTGGGGCTGGGCAAAACCCACCTCCTCCACGCCATTGGCCACCGCTGTCTGGAGCGGGGCATGCGCGTCCTCTACACCAGCGCCGAGCAGTTCACCAACCAGTTCATTCGCTCTATCCGTGAGGGGCAAGGGGAAGCCTTCCGCCTGCAGTTCCGGAGCATAGACATCCTGCTGGTAGACGATGTGCACTTCCTCATCGGCAAGGAGCAGACCCAGGAGGCCTTCTTCCACATCTTCAACGAACTACACAACGCCAGCAAGCAAATTGTCCTCACATGCGACCGTCCCCCAAAGTCCTTGCGCCCGCTGGAGGACCGCTTGCGCTCCCGCTTCGAGTGGGGCCTGGTAGCCGATATCCAGCCCCCTGACCTGGAGACACGCCTGGCCATCCTCCGCGCCAAGTCGGAAGCCCTGGGCCTGGCGGTGCCTTCCCCTGTGCTAGACTTCCTGGGTAAGCGCATCTACCGATCTATCCGGGAACTGGAAGGGGTGCTCAACCGCTTGGCGGCCCTGGCCGACCTGACAGGGCGTCCCATTACCCTGGACCTGGCGCAACAAGCCCTGGTGTTGCCCGGCACCCGCAACGAGCGCAGACCCCTGGACCCGGAAGAGGTGGTGAGTATGGTGGCCCAACACTTCGGTCTGGAGCCAATGACCTTGAAAGGCCCCCGAAGGGACAAGACCACCGCTACCGCACGACATATCGCCATGTTCCTGCTGCGAGAGGAGGCCCAGCGCCCCCTCACCGAAATCGGGCGCTTGCTCGGGGGCAAAGACCATACCACCGTCCTCCACGCCTGCGAGAAGGTGCGCCTGCAAATGGACACCGACCCCCAGGTGCGCCACGCCCTCTTGACCCTGCGGGAGCGCCTCCAGCGGATTGGGGGCGCCCCTGAAGGGTAAAGGGAGAAGACACCCCTGGCAAAAGCCTTACAAAGGGGCTTCACTTGCCCTTTACGCCACGCCAGAAAAGGCTTATTATAAAGCCTAAACCCGAGGAGGATAAAGATGCGTAAGGCGTTGCCCTTCCTTGTCGTGGCTATTGCCTTGCTGGGCCTGTGGAGCACACCCGCCTACGCCCAACCCCAGGTGATGCGCTTCGCAGGCGCCGTTACCATAGAGGGACGCCCTGCCCCCGATGGCACGCGGGTGGTGGCCGAGGTGCAGGTGGGCGGCGCCTGGCGCGAGGCGACCTCCGTCACGACCACCAACGGGTATTACACGCTGACCATTGGCCTGGCCCCCGGTGAATCCTTCCCCACAGGTGCCCCCATTCGCTTCCGCGTGGGCCAGTGGGTAGCCGACCAGACCACCACCTGGGAGCCTGGTGCTCTTCGCCCCTATTTCAACCTCTCCGCCTTTGCACCCCCTCCACCCCCCCAGCAGGCCTGGCAGGGCCTCCAACGCGCCCTGGTGCGGGCATGGAGTTATGAAGACCCACGCAACCCTCGCTTCTTTGACTTCGCTGACCCTGGCCGAAGCAACCTTACCACCCTCCAGCGCAACCGTGCCTACTTCCTCTTCCTCACAGAAGACACAACCCTGGAGTGTCGGGGGGTTACCTATACCCTGCGCCGGGGCTGGAACCTCTTTGCGTGGACCTGTTAGGGGGTGAGGGCAAAACCGCCTAGGGGCGCATGGCGCGTCGCAAGGTGTGCACAGCGAACAGGCGCAGGTATCCCAAGGTGGTGGACATCTTGGGCAGTTTGGAGACCCCGTGACGCCGGGGCTGGAAGACGATGGACACCTCGGTTAGCAGGAAGCCACGCCTAGCGGCGCACAAGATAGCCTCCGGGGCAAAGGAGAAGTCGTTGGCCCTGGTCTCCTTCGCCAGCACCTCCACCACCTCCCGGCGGTAGAGGCGGTAGTTGGAGGTGATGTCCGTCAAGGAGACACCTGTGAGGAGTGGGAGCGCCCGGTTGGTCAGACTGCTGGCCCAGCGCTTCCACCAGGGGAGTGCCTCCACCCGCTTCCTGTTCAAGTAGCGGGAGCCAACCACCACATGTGCACCTGTCTGCCGATACGCCTCCAGGAAGCGGGGTAGTTCCTCCGGGGAGTGGTTCAGGTCGCAGTCCATAGTGGCCACCAGGGACACATCAGGGGACAGTAAGCGGAAGCCCTCCCGCAGGGCGTTGCCGAAGCCCCGCCGGCGGGGCACCCACGAAACCTTCACCCGCCCTCCAGGGAGGCCCTGGGCGAACTCATCTACCCACTCGCGGCTGCCGTCGCTCCCTTCTATCACCAATACCATCTCCCAGGGCAGGCCCAGGGCGTCCAGGGTGCGCTGAAGACGGGGCAGAAGGACCACTAGATTGGCCCTCTCGTTGTAGGCCACCAGAACAGTAGCCACTTTCCCTGCTGTGGGCACCGATACCTGCCCCCTGTCTGTTTCCATCATACAAGCCGGCGCCCTCTTTGTTAGAATAGGGTTAGGCCTTCTCCATATGCCTCAGGCTGGCTATCCCCCGTTATACCATGGCCCTGCAGGCGCTGAAGGTCTTGCCAGGCCGGGGGTATCCCTTTGCTAGGCGTAGCGTTTTCTAGTATGATAGAAAGAGGTTGAGGGTGGGATGAGCGCACGCTTCATTCGCAACGGCTTTATCTGGCTCCTGATTATTGTTGCCGTGATTGTCATCATCACCACGGTGCTCCAGCCCGGCTACGGCAACAAAGAAGTGCCCATCAGCACGGTCATTGATTGGGCAAAGCAGGGGCGCGTTACCTCTATAGAAGTGCGCCGGGATGACCTTACCGTAACTACCCAGGACGGGCAGACCTTCCGCTCCCGCAAGGAGGAGGGGTTCAGCCTGGTGGAGACCCTTACCCGTGAAGGTGTGGCAACGGGCGACGGCGGTGTGAAGGTTATCGTCAAGGGCGGCGGGAGCCTGGGGAGTTTCCTCAGCGTGGCGTTGAACTTCCTGCCCCTGCTCCTCTTCGCCTTTTTCCTACTCTTTATGCTTCGCCAGGCCCAGGGGTCGTCCTCTCAGACCCTAACCTTCGGGCGGAGCCGTGCCCGCCTCTTCATGGCCAACCGCCCCACCGTTACCTTTGCCGATGTGGCCGGTGTGGACGAGGCCAAGCAGGAACTCCAGGAGGTGGTGGAGTTCCTGAAGTATCCGGAGCGTTTCGCTTCCCTGGGGGCACGCATCCCACGGGGGCTGCTGCTGGTAGGCCCCCCAGGCACAGGGAAGACCCTCTTGGCCCGTGCCGTGGCCGGCGAGGCGGGAGTGCCCTTCTTCTCCATTAGCGGCTCCGAGTTCGTAGAGATGTTTGTGGGTGTTGGGGCCTCCCGGGTGCGCGACCTCTTTGACCAGGCCAAGCGCAATGCCCCCTGCATCGTTTTCATTGACGAAATAGACGCCGTAGGGCGACACCGTGGGGCTGGCCTAGGGGGCGGCCACGACGAGCGGGAGCAGACCCTCAACCAAATCCTGGTGGAGATGGACGGGTTTGACTCCTCTACCAACATTATTGTGATAGCGGCCACCAACCGCCCCGACATCCTGGACCCCGCCCTCCTGCGCCCGGGGCGCTTTGACCGGCGGGTGGTGCTGGACCTGCCGGATGTGCAGGGTAGGCTGGCGGTGCTGAAGGTGCACACGCGGGGCAAACCTCTGGAGAGCGATGTCTCCCTGGACCTTATCGCACGCCAGACCTCTGGCTTCAGCGGGGCCGACCTGGCAAACCTGGTGAACGAGGCGGCCATCCTGGCCGCCCGTCGCAACAAGAAGACCATCGGCGTGCGGGAGTTCGCCGAGGCCATTGACCGTGTGGTGGCAGGCCCGGAGCGTAAGAGCCGCGTTATATCACCCAAGGAGAAGGAAATTACCGCCTACCACGAAGCCGGCCACGCATTGGTGGCCCGCATGCTCCCCAATGCCGACCCTGTGCACAAGATCTCCATCGTTGCCAGGGGGATGATGGGGGGATACACCCGCATGGTGCCCCAGGAGGACCGCCACCTGTGGACACGCGCCCAGTTTGAGGCCATGCTGGCGGTGGCCCTGGGTGGTCGTGTTGCCGAGGAGTTGACCTTCGGGGAAATCACCACCGGGGCCAGCAACGACCTGGAACAGGCCACCCGCCTGGCACGGGCCATGGTCACCCGCTACGGTATGAGCCAGCGCCTGGGCCCCAGGGTTTACGGCAAGCGCGAGGAGCTGGTCTTCCTGGGCAAGGAGATCGCCGAGCAGAGGGACTACAGCCCCCACACCGAGGAGCTGATTGACGAAGAGGTGAACACCCTTCTGCGCCAGGCAAAAGAGCGGGCCGAGGCTATCCTCCGCGCCCACCGCGCCAAACTAGACCAGATCGCCCGCTACCTCATTCAGTATGAGACGGTGGAAGGGGAGGACCTGGAGCGCCTCTTCACCGCCCCGCCCGAGGCCGAGGTGAAGCCCGCCGGTGTTGCGGCGCCTGCCCCACCGGAGACACCCAGGGTGCCTGCCTCCGTCCCCGGCTCCCTCCCCTCCCCCGCCAAACAGAAGCCCCCCCCGGAAGGCCCTGCCCCCGCCCCAGCGGGCTAATAGGGGTCTCCTTACAAGGTTCGTGTGGGGTGCGGTGTCGCTGGGCAGATGTGGCGCGTGAAACAGCGCTAGGTAATAATGGGGTTAGATATCGCACCACCGTTCCCCCTGGGCACCTAAGGGGCCGACATGGGTAGCGTAGTCTCTTTGGCCTCCCCCTCCAAGGGCAGCTCCCTGTAATACAGGCCCCACTTCTGCATCAGGGCCTGCACCGCCGGCTCCTCCAGGCGCACCAGCTCCCGCAGGAAGCCCGCCAGGGCGTGGGCGTGGAGCATGTCATCACTGCACACCCACGACCCCTTGCCCCGCACCGCATAGAGGACCCCATGCTGATGGGGACACCCTATCTCCACCCTCACACTCTCGCGTCCAGGCTTTTCAACTATGCCGTAGGCCATTCCGTTTCTCCTTTGGGGTGCTCGCTCACCCCTTGGTAACCCCGATAGGGCGCATGCGGGCCACCTTGTAGGCCAGCCCTGCCTGGTGGCACACCTCCACCACATCAGCCACATCCTTGTAGGCAAGAGACGCTTCCTCGGCCAGGGAGGCCCAGGACTCGGCCCGCACGATGATGCCACGCTCCCGCAGTTCCTGGCGAATGTCGTGCCCTTTCATAAGGCGCTTGGCGGCCGCCCGGCTTTCCCGCCGTCCAGCACCGTGGCAGGTGGTGCCGAAGCTCACCTCCATGGCGTGTGGAGAGCCCACACAGAGGAAGGAATAACGCCCCATGTCCCCAGGGATGATAACCGGCTGGCCCACCTCCCGATAGCGGGCTGGGATATGGGGATGGCCAGGGGGGAAGGAGCGTGTAGCACCTTTGCGATGCACACAGACACGCATACGCCGTCCGTTGATGGTATGTTCCTCTATCTTGGCGATGTTGTGGGCCACATCGTAGACCTGGTGTATGCCCATGTCTTCCCAAGTCTTACCGAGGACCTTCTCAAAGGCTTCCCGCACCCAATGGGCGATGACTTGGCGGTTGGCCCAGGCGAAGTTGGCGGCACACCGCATAGCCGCCAGGTAGTCTTTCCCCTCCGGGGAGTTGATGGGGGCGCAGGCCAGTTGACGATCGGGCAGGGTAATGTGATATTTGCGCATAGCCCCATCCATAACCTTCAGATAGTCATCGCATATCTGGTGGCCAAAGCCCCGGGATCCGCAGTGAAAGAGGATGGTTACCTGCCCTACCCGCTCAATGCCAAAAGAGCGGGCTATCTGCTGGTCGTAGATCTGGTCCACCACCTCCACCTCCAGGAAGTGGTTGCCGGAGCCCAGGGTGCCCAGTTGGTTGGCGCCACGCTCCCGAGGGCGGTGGCCTACAGCCTGGGGGTCAGCCCCTGCGATGCATCCCCCCTCTTCGCACGCGTCCAGGTCGTCGGGGTGTCCATAGCCGTGCTCCACAGCCCAGCGTGCCCCCTTGACCATCACCTCGTCTATCTCCTGGCCCCGCAGGCGCAGTTTGCCAGCTGCCCCAACGCCCGTGGGTATGCGCTCGTATAGCACATCCACCAGACGCTCCAGCACAGGGCGCACATCCTGTTCTGTTAGGTTGGTGCGCAAGAAACGCACCCCACAGTTGATGTCAAACCCAACACCCCCTGGTGAGATGACCCCCTCCCCATCCACCTGTGTGGCCGCCACGCCACCCACTGCAAACCCATACCCCCAGTGAATGTCGGGCATGGCTAGAGATGCGTAGACAATCCCGGGAAGGAAGGCTACATTGGCCACTTGCTCCAGGGACTGGTCTTTGGTGATGTCTTCTAGCATCTTTTCGTCGGCGAAGACGATGCCCGGAACCCGCATACCCTCTTTATAGGAGGTGGGCATTTCCCAGCGGTAGTCGTCTATTTTGCGTAGGATGCGTTTCCAGTCGGCCATAGGCACTTCCTTATGGGGTTGCCTTGTCAGCCACACAGGGCGCTGGGGTGCCGACGCCCTTGCTTTTTTATCCTTCAAGGAGGCGCAGGAAGCGGCGCTCGCTTCTGAAAGGCCCCACCACTGCCAGGTTGGAGCGCTTGGGAACGATGAGGTGCTGGGCTACCCTCTGGACATCCTCCGGCGTTACTGCCTCTATCTTCTGAACCACCTCATCCGGTGTTAGGACGCGCCCCAAGAGGGTCTCCTGGCTCCCCACCCAGAAGGCTACGGCGCGGGTGTCCTCCAGCCGTAGAAGGAGGCGCCCCTTGACCAGTTCTTTGGCCTTCTGGAGTTCCTCGGGGGAGACCCCCTGCCGCAGGCGGAAAAGTTCCTCCAACACCACCTTGAACGCCTCTTCAGCGTTGGAAGGCTCTACCCCCAGGGAGATCGTCCAGGCGCCGCAGTCTTTGTAAGGGACTACTCCGCTGGACACATCGTAGACCAGGCCGCGCTTCTCCCGCAGTTCCAGGAAGAGGCGGCTACTGGTTCCCTCTCCAAGCAACACGCTCAACAACTCCAGGGCATAGCGGTCGGGGTGGGAGTAGGGGAGGGCACGCAAGGCGAAAGCCAAATGGGCTTGCTCGGTCTTGCGCCACCCGAGGGATACGCGGGGACTGTCCTGCCCATCCCGGACGGGGGGGCAGACACCGGCGGTCCCCACGGGCCATCCCGCCACCAGAGAGGCGACCTGCTCTACAGCCTTTTCTCCATCTACAGCCCCGGACACAACGCACACCGTATTGCTGGAGACATAGTGCTGTGCCACCAGGTCCAGCAAGGTCTGGCGGGTAAGTGAAGCGACAGACTCGGGCGTGCCCCCTACATCCCGACCCATAGGCTGGTCGGGCCAGAGGGTGGTGTCCAAGAGGTAGTGCACATACTCGGCAGGATTATCCTTGCTGGAGGCCAGTTCCTCCAGAATTACCCCCCTCTCTTTTTCCACATCCTCCGGTGCGAAACGGCTGTGCAGGAGCATATCGGCCAGGAGGTCCAAGGCGTGGGAGAAATGGGGGCTAGCCACCTTGGCCCAGTAGACGGTGGTCTCCCGGTCGGTGCTCCCGTTCATAAACCCACCTACGCCCTCAATGGCCTCGCTGATATGCCGGCTCGTGGGGCGCCGCTGGGTGCCCTTGAAGAACATATGCTCTGCAAAATGGAAAGCCCCTCCCACCTCGTCCGCCTCGTAGCGCGACCCGGCGCCGATGAAGAAGGCCACAGTTACCGACCGAGTATGAGGCATCGGGCACACAAAGATGCGAAGTCCGTTATCAAGGGTATACTTCTGGAACACAGGTTCACCTTTATGGGGATTTCATATTCTATTGTAGTAAGAAAAACGGGACAGGCACAAGGGGCCAGGTAACGGTGTATAAGTCTCACCCCTGAAAGGGGGGGCCATCCGCCCAGTATTGTGAGCCAGGTCGGGCCAGGTCTATGGGGCCACCCCCAGGAAAGGCTTCAGGGCGCCCATAATGTCTTCCACACGCATAGGCCCCACGAACTTCTTCACCACCGTTCCCTGTGGGTCAACGATGAACTTCTCCGGGATGCCCGTTACCCCATAGTCTAGGGCGATGCGCCCTTTGCTATCCATCCCGTTCGGGTAAGGAACCTGGAAGCGTTCCAGGAAAGCATAGGCGTCGCTTTCCCTGTCCCACACATTGATGCCGATAAACTCTACAGGAAGGCCCCGAGCGCGCAGGTCGCGATAGGCCTGGGCCAGGGCGGGGGCCTCAGCGCGGCAGGGGGCGCACCAGGATGCCCAGAAGTCTAGCAGGACTGCCTTCCCGCGCAAAGAGGTGAGCCGCACCTCTTGGCCGGCAGAGGTTGTTATGGAAAAGTCGGGGGCAGGGCGAGGGCGGATGGCCACCTCCCCCAGCGCGGTGCGGACGGCTACATTGGCTGGGAGGCCTCCGCTGCGCCCTAGCGCCCACGCCAGCACCCCTACCAGGGCTAGGAAGGGGGGCAAAAAGACAAGTAGGAACACCCAACGCCGACGCATCATTTTATTTTTATTCAACTCCCTGTGCGGGCGCCGGGCGTTGACGGAGCGCCCATATCAAGATACCCAGCAGAATTACCCCCAGGAGTGAGGCAGGGAGGGCTACCACCAGGGGGGGCCGTTCCAATGCCTCAAGCACCCGCAGGGGCCAGCGAGGCTGGGGAAGCCCCACAATGCGGAAGGAGACCACCCCCCCTGCCTCTATACCTTTGCCCTCCAGGATGCGGTAGGTCTTCCCCCCGATGCTGGCCGGCTCCTGCGCCTCCAGGAGTGGGCTTTCCACTCGGGCAAGGTCTTCGGGAAGCATCAGCCGGAAGACATCGGCCCCGTGGGGCATATCCAGGGCGAATTCCACCCCCTCGCCCTGGTAGACCAGCCGATAGGTGAAGAGGACCTCGTAGCGCCCCGGAGGGATGGGGGAGGTCAAAGCGAACCCTTGCGCTAACTGCACCACCTCCCCACCCGGGGGGAAAGTAGCCGCCACATCCAGGCCCTGGGCCTGGGAAGGGATGGAGAAGCGTAGAAGGCTTGGGGGCATCTGGCCCATATCGGGCACCGCGGTGCGATCGGTGGGGTTCTCTATCTGCACCGCCTCCAGGAACTCCAGGAGCCGACGCCGTGGGTCGGCTCCAGTGGCCACGAGAGTAACCGAAAGGAGGCGCAGATTTTGCGTGCCTGGCGCCTTCTCGTAAATCGTGAGCGTCAGGGGCTTCGCCCACGCCTCCTGGCCCTGGGCAATAGCGGTATATACTACCCCCTGGTATGCAGTGCTGGCAAGGTAGGCCAGGTCTAGCCCCAGGGGCACCCCCTCAAAGCGGAAAGTGCCATCGGCTCCAGCAGTGGCAGTGCGGGTATCCACCAATCTCCGCTGGCGCACAATCTCCAGGGTAACGGGCAACCCGGCGGGCACCTGGCCCCCGCCCGTGCCGTTGACGATGCGCCCCTCCACAACACCCCCCTCCTGGGCGTGGAGGAGGTGGAAAGGCAAAAGGGTTAGCACCAGCCCCAGCATCAGGGCAACAGCCCCTTTCATTGACGCTCGCCTCCTTGGGGTTGCTCACCTGCGCGGGCTGGGACACCCCCTTTCTGCTCTTGCAACGCCTTCAGCACTAGGGCCGCCTCGTAGCGCAGAGATGCAAAGCGCCGCTGGGCATCTGGGGCAGGGATGCGCCCCAAATCGGTGTCAGTTTGCAAAGCGACCATCTCATCCAGCAGGGCGTGCCAGCGCGCCTCCAGGGCCAACAAGTCTTCTGGCGACCCCCGAGGCTGGGGACGCCAACGCCGTCTCCAGAGGGGCCACAACACCACTACCCCGCTTACCAGGGCTAGCAGGAACCCTACCAGCAGAGCCAAACCACTCCTTTAGGGACGCACCGTCTGGGGGAGTGGCCCCTCAAGTCCGTAGGCCATTGCAGGGGCAAAACGGCGCTGCGGCCATAGGGAGACCACCACTCCCAGCACCGCTAGAGGCCCCGCTAGGAACCACATCCACCACACCATAGGGTTCACCATAATGCGGAAGAGCACGCTCCCGTCGTCTTGGAACTCGCTGGCGATAATGTAGAGGTCTTCCCAGGGCGTGGAGCGTATTGCCGCCCGCGTCGCCGACACCGCCCCAATGGGCGAGTTGGGGAAAAAGGCGGTCCACGGCGTATACAGCCCCACAAACCTCCCGCCTCGGTAAACAGCAAGGGTAGCCAACTGCTCCTCCCTGTCCCCCCTCTCCTGGTGGCGTGTCGCCAGGAAGTGCAATGTCCACCCCTCCACCACCACCTCTTCCCTCGGCTTCAAAAGCACATCCCGCTGGACGCTGTAGAAGGTAGAAGCGGTAACTCCCAGCCCCAGCACCACGATGCCCAGGTGCACAAGGTAGCCACCATAGCGGGGGCGATTGCTCATAAGCAGGCGCAGGAAAGCGGCTAGCCACCCCTCCCCTTTGCGATGGCGCACCCAGGTGCCGTGCACCCACTCCTTCAGGATGGCCACCGCCACCATGCCCAAGATGGCGAAAGAGACCACCGCATAAGGCTTGCGCACACCCACGGCCAAAAGAAGCGCTGCCACACCCACAGCCGTGGCCCCCGGCACCAGCAGGGCTTCCTTGAGAGACGCCACGCTGGCACGGCGCCAGGGCAGAAGTGGCCCCAAAGCCATAAGGAAGAGCAGAGCCAGGAAAAGGGGACCATTGATACGGTTGTAGAAGGGTGCACGCACCGTAACAACCTCCCCAAAAAACAACTGGGAGAAGAGGGGGTAGATCTCCCCCCATAGGGTGGTGAAGGTGATGGCCAGCAACACAAGGTTGTTATACAGGAAGGCTGCCTCCCGCGACCAGGAGGACTCCAGGCCCCCTCCCACCTTCAGGGTGGGGGCACGCCAGAAAAGCAGGAGGGCTGCTCCCCCCACTACCCCGGCCATAAAGGCCAGGAACACCCACCCCATGGTGGACTGGGCGAAGGAGTGCACCGACGGCACTGGCCCACCACGATTCATAAAAATGCCGAAAAGGGCCAGCCCCATGGCGATGATGAGCAGTGCGAAGTTCCATGTGCGGAAGAGACCCCGGCGCATCTCCACCATGGCCGAGTGGATGAAGGCAGTCATGGCAAACCAGGGCATAATGCCAGCGTTTTCTACCGGGTCCCACGCCCAGTAGCCCCCCCACCCCAGGATGGTATACGCCCACCACCCCCCAAACAGGTTGCCAAGGCTCAGCAGGAGCCACACCACCAGCCCCCAGGGACGCCCGGCGTCCAACCACGCCGACCCCTTCTGCCCCACCAGCAGTGCGCCCATAGCAAAGGCGAAGGGGACGCTCACCGACACCAGCCCGGTCATCATGGCCGGAGGGTGAAAGAACATCCCGTAGTGTATCAGCAGGGGGTTGATACCCCGCCCATCAGGGGGGGTAAAGGGGAGGCGGGCAAAGGGGTTGGCCAGAACCAGATTTACTGCTAGGAGGAACACCACAAACAAGCCGAGAATGCCCGCCGTGTAAGGAAGGAAAGACACTGTGCGTTGGGGAGCAAAGCGCACCGCTAGCACCGTCAGTAAAGCCATTACAAAGGCGAGGAAGAGCATGGACCCCTGGTTGCCTGCGTAGAAAGCCACCCAGGTCAGGTACCAGTCTAGGGCACGGTTGCTGTTTTCAAAGACATACCGCACCGAAAAGTCCCGCCCCAGGAACGCCCCAATAAGCCCAGCGATAGACACCCCCAGAAGTATGGGCAGGAGATAAAAGGCCCTGCGAGCGCTCTCCACCAGCAGGGGATTACGCCTCCACGCCCCCAGGAAGGAGCCTGCCGCCCCATAGCAAGCCAGGGCCAGTGCCAGGACCATGCTGATAAGGCCGATGTCAGCTGCCATTTAGTTCCCCCTGGTCCTTTTGGGAGGGTGATGCACGGCGCCGGGCCATCCGCTCCTGGAAAGCCCTGTCCACCTCCTCTAGATAAGGCACTAGCGCATCCTGTGGGACTTGAGGGGGCGAGCCAGCCTGGAGTGTGGTGGCGCCCCGTGTGGCATACCAGAGGAGGAAGACGGCCACTAACACCCCTACCGGGGGCAAGAGCCAGGCGAGCCAGTGCCCCCCGCGTGCCGGTGGTGCTGCCAGCACCCCAGGGCCAAACCGCTCCACAAAGAACTGGAGGATCTCCTGCTCCTTTTTCCCCTGTGCCAGCATCTCCCGCACCACCTCCCGCATCTCCTTGGCCTGGGTAGCGCGGGACTGGTCAATGGTCTCGCCAGGGCAAACAGGGCAAATGAGTTTTCGGTCAATAGCCTGGGCTTGCATTTCTAGGCTGGCTGGTGTGGGGCGACAACCCCACACCCCCAGGGCCAGCAGGCCCAGCAAGATGGCAAATCTCACCAGGATGGAATACCCCCTCTTCACTACACCCCCCTACCTTCACAGGTTATCACATCACGGGGGTGCTCTCCTTGTTTTTGTGAAAAATTTCCCCTAATATTCTACGCTAGAGCCGGCAGTGGGTATCGATGCTTTATCGCTGGGGCCTCCTCGTTGTCCGCTGGCGATGGCCTGTCCTGACCATCTGGATAGCCCTTTTCTTGCTGGGCTTACCCTTTGCCCCAAGGGTGTCTGGGTTGCTGAAGAGCGGCTTCGGGAGGGCCGATGTGGAGTCCGAGCGTGCCCTGAATCTGCTAAAGGAACGCTTCGGCTTCGCTGAGGCATCCATCACCTTCGTGTTCCAACACCCCACACTCCGCGCTACCGACCCTGCTTTCATTGCCCTGGAGGAGCAAGCCCTCTCTCCATTGCGCAACGCCCCGGGGGTGCAGCGCATCGTTACCCATTATACCAGCGCTAATCCCCGTATGGTCTCCTCCAACGGGCACACCGCCTATGCCCTGGTGCTCCTGAAAGGGAGCATTGACGAGGCCATGGACGCCTACCGTGACCTGCGCCCGCTGGTGCAAGCGCCGCAGGAGATGCGTATCTGGGCTACCGGAGGCATTCCCATCTTCGCAGACCTGAACCAGGCAGCGGAGCGGGACCTGCGCAGGGCCGAAGTGGTTACCCTGCCGGTGGTGCTCGTAGCCCTGGTCTTCGTGTTCGGAGGGCTGGTGGCGGCTGCTCTTCCTCTCCTTATCGGTGCCACCAGTGTTGCCATTACCCTTGCCCTTATCGCCCTGCTAGCGCGCACCGTGGATATGTCCATTTTTGTAGGGAACATTGTAACGGTGCTGGGCTTAGGCGTGGCTGTGGACTACGCCCTGCTGGTGGTGAGCCGTTTCCGTGAGGAGGTAAACCTCCGCCCTAAAGAGGAGGCCATTGCCATCACCGTGGACCGGGCGGGGCGGGCCTTGCTCTTTTCGGGTTTCACCACCGTGGTGGGGCTGTCGGGGCTTTTGCTTTTCCCTTATATGATGCTCCGCTCCCTGGGAGTAGGGGGAATGCTGGTGGTGGGCATTAGCATGGCGGCGGCACTAACGGCTCTGCCGGCGTTGCTAGCCACTGTGGGCAAGGGGGTCAATGCCATCCCCGTTCTCCCCTTGCGAGAGGTGCAAGAGAGGTGGTGGCACCGCCTGGCTCTGGCTATTATGGGCCGTCCCTTCGTGGTGATAGCCGCTGTGGGGGCGTTTCTGATTGTGCTTGGGCTTCCCTTTCTGCGGGTGCGCATAGGGGCGCCGTGGGCGTCCATCCTCCCCCAGGGGGCAGAGGCCCGCCAGGGGTGGGAGGTGCTGGCGAAGGAGTTTGGGGAGGGGGAGTTGGCCCCCATTGCCGTGGTCATCCAAGACCCCCAGGGGGTGTTGCGTCCACAGGCGGTGGAGCGCCTTTACGACTTCGCCCATGTCCTGGCGCAGGACAGCCGCGTGGAGCGGGTGGAGAGCATCGTTACCCTTGACCCCCGCCTCACCCGGGAGCAGTATGCCCTTCTATACGCTAACCCTCAGGCCATCCCTTCCCCTGAAGTGCGCGCTGCCCTTGAGAGTATGGTCCGCCCCGACACCACCTACCTCAGGGTAGTCAGCAAATACCCGCCACTGTCCGACGAGACGAAGGCCCTTGTGCAGCGCATCCGCCGGGAGGGGCCGGCCTATGGGCTACAGGTTTCAGTAACGGGGGCCACCGCAGACATTATGGACGCTGTTGACCTGATGTATGGAAAGTTTGTGTGGGTAGTGGCGTATGTGGCTGGAGCCATATACCTGTGCCTGCTTCTTTTGTTCCGCTCCCTGGTGCTCCCATTGAAGGCGGTTGTTATTAACACCTTGAGTATCCTGGCCAGTTATGGGGCACTGGTGTTTATCTTCCAGGAGGGGCACTTCAGCAGTATCCTGGGCTTCCAGGCCGAGGGGTATACCGAGTCCACTATCCCTATACTCCTTTTCTGCATCCTTTATGGTCTGAGCATGGATTATGAGGTGTTTCTGCTGGCGCGAGTCAAGGAGATATACGACGAAACGGGGGACAACACCCACAGCGTGGCGCTGGGCCTAGAGAAGACGGGACGCATCGTTACCAGCGCCGCCCTCATCCTCTTCCTGGTGAACATCTCCTTTGTAATAGGGGATGTGGTGCTCGTCAAAGCCCTGGGGGTGGGGATAGCCCTGGCTGTGCTCCTGGATGCCACGGTGGTGCGGGCGCTGTTGGTGCCAGCCACCATGCGGGTGCTGGGAGAGTGGAACTGGTGGGCGCCTATGTGGATGGGGGGAAAACGCCAAGGGGGCACCGTATAGCCCCGGACACGGCTTTGGTTACACCCTTGCCAAAAATCCCTCCGCTGTGCTCGCAATGACAGACGGCAGCTTCCTGACGCTATTGCCATCCTGTTTGCGCTCTGTTTACACATCCTTTACAACACGCCCTTGACAACCCAGCACTGACCACCTATAGTGTGGGCAGCACAATACCCGCTCACCGCTCCGGCACGAGCAGTAAGAAGGAGGGGGAATGCAACAAGGCAAGGGAAGTCCTTTGGCTCGGTTCCTTATTTTGGCCGTTACTTTAGGGGCCATCGGGTTACTGATGGCATGCCGCCCAGCAGCAGCACCTACCCCTACCAAGGCCCCTGCAACACCGGTCCCCACTGCCCCGGCGCCCACCGAGGCCACCCCTGTGATTCGTGTTGAGACCCCCACCCCCACTCCACCCGCCGAA
The DNA here is from genome assembly GCA_046294495.1 of Dehalococcoidia bacterium. Taxonomy (GTDB): domain Bacteria; phylum Chloroflexota; class Dehalococcoidia; order Lucifugimonadales; family HRBIN23; genus HRBIN23. The sequence continues at coordinate 44,773 of JBKBKV010000003.1, forward strand.
CGGCCCCAGTATGGTGGCATCTTTCGCACCCACGCCGGAGACGACCTGGTGCACTTTGACCAGATGCTTCAGAACACCGTTCGCACCCAACAGCGAGTAGGCCCCTCCTACAACCGCCTGATGCGCTTCTCTTTCTTTGAGGTGGGCGTCATCGTGCCCGACCTGGCAGAGCGCTTTGAGGTGAGCAAAGACGGCCTCACCTACACCTTCTTCCTGCGCCCGGGCGTCAAGTTCCACGAGATTCCCGGCGTCCCCGGGAGCGGCACCGACCTGGACTGCCCCGATGTAAAGCACACCTTGGACAAATACCGCAACCCCGAACAAAGCAAGCGGGCGGGCGACCTGGCCGCCGTCAGTAGTATAGAGTGCAACCCGGCTGAACCCCTCAAGGTAGTCATCAAACTCAAGACCCCCGACGCCGGCCTGGTGGCCAAGATCTCGGCGGGATGGGCAGGCATTATCCCCAGCGAACTGCCGTGGGAGCGCATGAAGGACACGGTTATCGGCACAGGCCCCTATATCTGGCAGGGATACACCAAGGGGCAGAAGAGCGTCTCCAAGAAGAACCCCAACTACTGGCGCAAGGGCCTCCCCTATATGGATGAAATCCACAACTTCGTGTTCCCCAGGGAGGAGGTCTCCTTCGCCGCCTTCCGCGCCAAACAGCTGGACATGAACTCCTACATGCAATACATCTACCCCTCCGAGGCCAAAATTCTCAAGGAACAGCACCCCGAGGTGATCGTCTCCTTGCCACCGCGCCTGTGGTGGCACTTCGTCTACGGTAACCTGAAGTCCGGGCCGTGGGCCGACCCCAAGGTGCGCCAAGCCTTCAACCTATTCATTGACCGCCCCAAATCAGTGGAAATCCTGGGTGAAGGGGTAGGCGACTACGGGGCTTGGCAGCCCCCCTGGACCAAGTGGAGTCTCCCCCGGGAGGAACTGGACAAGTTTGTTGGTAAGAAAGACAGTTCCGACATGCCTGCCCGTCGGGAGCAGGCTAAAAAACTCCTCCAGGAGGCAGGCTATAGCCCCTCCAAGCCACTGAAGATGGTGGTGGATGCCCTGAACACCCGGGAGTCCATGCTCACACCCACCTACATGCAGGACGAGGCGAAGAAACTGGGCGGGCTGCTGGAACTGACCCTGAACCCCCTGGACAGGGCCGCCTGGAATGACCGCCTGGAAAAGAGGGCCTTTGAGATGCAGGGGAGCGGCAGTGCGGTGGCCCCTGTTATTGACCCCAGCCTGTTCTATGGCAACTACTTCCCCTGCAACGCCCCGGCCAACTACATGGGCTACTGCGACCCCGAGTTTGACAAACTCTTCACCCAAATCCTCTCGGAACTGGACGAGGCCAAGCGCCAGCAACTGGTGTGGCAGGCCGAGCGCAAACTCCTCACCGACCTGCCCGCCATCCTTATCCGCTGGGTGGCCGAGGGTATGGCCTGGTGGCCCTGGGTGAAGAACTTCAAGGATGTGGATCCCGCCTACTACAACAATGTCACTATGGAAGAGGTCTGGCTAGACCGCAACCACCCCAGTTACCCCCGCTAGCGCTCCCGCGTCCCGTGTGTCTGCAGGGGCGGGGAAATCCCCGCCCCTGCAGGTGGGGTTGGGAAGGTGAGGCGAAAGGAAAGATAACTGAACGATGCGAGCCTTCCTGATTCGGCGTCTACTCCTGGGTATCCTCACCGTCTATGGCGTTGCCACCCTTACTTTTGTCCTGATGCGCATCGTCCCGGGCGACCCTGCCCTTATAGCCCTGGCCGACCCTAGCCGTGGAGAAGCCGTCCCCAAGGCCCAACTGGAGGCCAAGCGACGGGAACTGGGCCTGGACAAGCCCCTGGCCCAGCAATACATCACCTGGCTCGCCAACTCCTTCCGCTTCAACTTTGGCAAGTCCTCCTGGGGAGGGGGCGATGTGGTAGATGAGTATGTCAGGCGCCTCCCCCTATCCTTGAACATGGCCCTCCTGGCCTTTATCCTGACCGTTCTGGTGGGCATCCCATTGGGCATCCTCTCGGCCATCAAGCAGGACACCCCCCTTGACTATATCGCTCGCATCATCGCCATTTCGGGCCTTTCCATGCCTTCGTTCTGGGTGGCGGTGCTCATCATCGTCGTTTTGCTAAGGGTGTTCGGGTGGCTCCCCTCCCTGGACTATGTGCCCATATGGGAAGACCCAGGGCGCAACCTCACCCAACTTTTCTTCCCCAGTTTCGCCGTGGCCTTCGGCTTCATCGGCGTTGTTACACGGATGACCCGCTCCTCCCTCCTGGAAGTGCTCAGGGAGGACTACATCCGCACGGCGTGGGCCAAGGGCCTACGAGGGCACACAGTAGTTATGCGCCACGCCCTGCGCAACGCGCTCCTGCCGGTGGTTACGGTGCTGGGGCTCCAGTTCGGGTTCGCCGTTGGTGGGCTGGTGGTAGTGGAGGCGGCCTTCAATCTGCCGGGGGCGGGGCGCTTCCTCTTTGAGGCGACCCTGCGACGGGACTACAATGTCATCCAGGCCAGTCTCTTTGCCATAGCCCTGTTCGTTACCCTGGCCAACCTGCTGGTGGACATCCTCTACGCCTGGCTGAACCCCAGGGTGCGTTTGGAGTAGCCCAGGATGCAAAGGCCCGAAGCCGTGGAGAGGGTAGCGCCGCTTCGCAAGGGGAAGGGCTTTTGGGGCACCCTTGTCCTGGCGGCGCGCCGCAAGCCCCTGGGGACAGCCGGCGCCCTTATCCTCTTGCTGGTGCTGGCGGGGGCAATATTTGCCCCTTACATTGCCCGCCACGACCCCAATGCCATTACCACGGCACGCTTGCGCCCCCCTTCCGCCGAGTATTGGCTGGGCACAGACCACCTGGGGCGGGATGTGTTTGCACGGGTTATCTATGGGGGGCGTGTATCCCTTCTGGTGGGCTTCCTCTCAACTATCCTGGGCACTGGCACCGGTGCCCTATTGGCCCTGGTGAGCGCCTACTGGGGGAAGGCCTGGGACAACGCCTTCCAGCGCTTTATGGACATACTCTGGGCTTTCCCCAGCCTGATCATCGCCCTGGTAATAGTAACGGTGCTAGGCTCTAGCACCCGCAATGTTATCCTGGCTATCGCCATTGTGGTGGTGCCCCTGGCGGCGCGGGTGATGCGCTCCCAGGTGCTGGTGGTAAAGGAGATGGAGTATGTGAAGGCCGCCCAGGCACTGGGGGCCAGCACCTGGCGCATCTTATTCTTCCATGTGGCCCCCAACTGCGTGGCCCCTTACATCATCGTCGCTACAGCAACCCTGGGAGGGGCCATCGTAACCGAGGCGTCCCTCAGTTTCCTGGGGATGGGCATCCCACCCCCAACACCCTCCTGGGGGCGCGACCTCTTCGGCACCGCCGCCAACTACGCTGAGCTGGCCCCCTGGATTCCCATTGCCCCCGGTGTGGCTCTCAGCCTGGCGGTGTATGGCTTCAACCTTCTGGGCGACGCCGTGCGAGACCTGCTGGACCCTCGCCTGCGCGGAAGGTAGCCCCCTTACGGGCGCTGGATACGCACATCCAGCACGGCCGCCTGTCCCCTCTCTACTGCCGATAGGCCCCGCTCCAGGGCTGGGCGCACCTGCTGGGGGTCTTCCACCCGCTCCCCATACGCCCCGCACGCCTGTGCCACCAGGGCATACTCCGGAGAGGGCGATAGGTCGGTGCCTAGCCACTGCCCCAGGCGCTGGGCGTAACTCTGGGGATAGGCCTCCCGCCAGGAGCGCTTGGTGGCGTGGTGCATCTGGTTGTTGAAGATGACAGTTAGGAAGGGTGCACGATAGGCCGTGGCCGTCCACAGGGCCGAGGTAGGGCACCCGAACAGGAAAGAGCCGTCCCCCACCAGGGCCACCACCCGCCGCTGCGGGGAGGCGAGTTTCGCCCCGATGGCCGCCCCCAATGCCCACCCCAGGCTGGAGCCCCCGCTGGTAAACACGGTGCCAGGCTGTGTGCGCATAACCCCCTGCGCCACATACCCCGCATTGGTAACCGTTTCGTCCAGCAACAGGTCCTCTGGAGAGAGCACCTGGTCAATACAGGAGACCAGCCACTCAGGGGCGATGGGGTAGGTGGTGGACAGGCGTTGGGCGATGCGGCGCGTCTCCTGGCGCTTCTGGAGATGGGCCTCACCCAGGGAGTGCAGGCGCTCCTGGGCACGCTGGCGTTGGGAAGGGGTAAGGGAGGCGTCCACCGCTTCAACCAGCGCCGGCAGGGCCTTGGCCGAGTCGGCGTGGATACGCAGATGGGCAGGGAAGGTGAAGAGGGGGATGGTGGACTTCATGGGGTCAATGTCTATCCAGATGACGGTGGCATCGGGGCGGGGCTTCGCCTGGGAAGGGATGTAGGGGACCTCCTCGTCCACGATTAGGACGACATCGGCCTCCCGCAGGTATGGTCCGGGGAGGGTGCCGGCCCAAAGGGGGTGGTTGGTGGGGAAGTTCATACGGCAGGACGAGGCGACCACCGGCGCACCAAGGCGCTCTGCCAGGGCCACCAGGGGCGCCACCGCCCCAGGGTTGCGCCCCGCTCGTCCCACGATGAGGAGAGGGCGTTCCGCCTTGGCCAGGGCCTGGGCTGCCTGTGCCAGAGCCGTAGGGTCGGCCTGGGGGGTAACGGGGGTGGAGAGTTCCTGGGGATAAGGGATGGGCACCCCCTCTACCTCCTCCATAAGCACCTCGCGCGGGAGTGTGAGGTAAACAGGCCCTGGTGGCTCCGCAGCAGCCAGGGCGAAAGCCCGATTCACCACATGGTGGATGCTCTCATTGCGACGCAGTTCGTAGTCCCACTTCACGAAGCCCCGCACGCTCATCCCCTGGTCTATCTGCTCCTGAATCCAGTGGATCCAGATGTTGCGGCTCCCGGGCAGTTCACCTTCTAGGGTTAGTGGGGCGCGCCCTGCACACAATACGATGCCTGCCTTGCCTCTCTGGGCGTTGTGCAGAGCACCCCCCACCTGCAGGGTGCCAATGTCTACATGCACCAGCACCACCTGGGGGCGCCCACTGACCATAAAGTGGCCGTGGGCAGCGGACATAGCCACCCCCTCGTGGGGGCAGACCACCACCTCCGGCGTCTTCCGCCCTTCTACCCGCAAGCGGGCGATAGCCTCCTGAACGGGGAAGGTGTCGGTGCCAGAGTTCAGGAAGATGTAGTCTACCCCGTTGGCGTTGAGGAGTTCCACAAAGGCTTCAGCACCCGTGCGCACGGGAGCCACTATCCTCTGCGCCATTGCGGCCTCCTTATCCCGTGCCCTGGGGTGTTACGCCAGCAGACGGCGACGGCCGGTGAGGTAGTCCACCAGCATATACTGGCCCAGGCGCTCCGGGCTGGTGTAGAACACCCGCCCCCGGTTGATGCGGGTCATCTGGTCTACGAAGTCCATTAGATAAGAGTTACGGTCCAGCATAAAGGTATTGATGATGATGCCCTTACTGGTGCACCGCTTCACCTCCTTCAGGGTCGCGCGGATAGTGTGCGGGCTAGGTGGATACTGGAGGAACAACTGCCCCCCCTCCAGGTGGGCAGTTGGCTCCCCGTCGGAAATCATCAGGATCTGGCGGGTTCCGTTGCATCGGGCTAGCAGTTTCTGGGCGAGCATCAGCCCGTGCTGGATGTTGGTGTAGGGGTCAAACTCGTCCCAAGTCAGATAGGGAAGCTTCTCGGGCTTTATTTCCCGTGCATAAGTAGAAAACCCTACGATGTGGAGGCGGTCCCTAGGGAACTGGGTGCGAATGAGGTTGTCCAGCGCCATGGCCACCTTCTTGGCCGCTAGGAAGTTGCCCCGCATAGCCATAGAGAGGGAGAGGTCTATCATCAGCACCGTGCTGGACTGAACGAACTGCTCCATCTGGTAGACCTCAAAGTCCTGTAGGCGCACCCGTATAGGGGTATGGGGGCCTTCTCGGAAAAGGGCGTTGAAGAGGGTGCGTTGCAGGTCGGGGTCAAAGGGGTCGCCGAACTCCCAGGCCTTGTTTTCGTAGGTGCGCTCGCCTGGCCCGAAGCGCCATCGGGAGATGTGCTGCCCGCTGCGGTCGCGCCGAATGTAGGTAAAGATCTCATACAGGGCCTTCTGCCCTAGCTTGCGCACCCCCTTGGGGGTTAGTTCCAGGCGGCCACCAACCCTCCGTATGTAGCCGGCCTGTTCCAGCACATCGGCCAGGCGCTGCAAGTAGGCTGCCTCCTGTGCAGTTTCTGGGCCTAGCACCTGCTCCATAAGGGCCATGTCCAGGCCCCCGGGTGTGGCCCCCTGCTGGAAGCGGCGCAGTTGGCGCTCTAACTCGTCCATCTGCTGGAGGCGCTCCATCACATCCAGGGCTTGGGGCAGGTCCAGGGGCTCCTGCCCTTGAAAGGGGTATTCCCGGCGCAGAGGGCCCATGGGGAAGAGGTCTTCAAGGTTGAAGGCCATGCGGGCCAGTTCCTGAACTAACTCCTGGTCCTGTAGGGCCTGCTCCAGCACCTGCTCCAACTGGCGACGCTGTTCTGGGGAGAGGCTCTGCAACAGGGACTGCAGGTTGGCCGCCTGGCGCTGGAGGTGCTCCACCAGTTCCTCCAGGGTAGTAGGGGGCTGGCGGCCGAAGAGGTGGTTCCATTGCTCCAGGAACTGCTGGAAGTTGGGCTGTCCCCCCCGACGGCGCTCTTCCAGGAGGCGGTTCAGGTCCTTAAGAAACTCCTTGAGGCGCTGGATGTCCTGTGGGCCTAGCCTTTGCAGACCCTCCAGCAGGTCTTGGAAGGTGCGCTGTAACACCTGTTGTTGCAGGGATTGGAGCAAGCGGTCAAAGCGCTCTTTGGCCTCCGGGCTGGTGAACTCGTAGTCTTTCAGGCGCTGGATAGCCGAGGCCGGCTCTGGGGGAAGGGTGTCAAGGAACCGGTGGGCCTGCTCCAGGGAGCGCTGGAGGCGGCGCAGGAGGTCCGCCTCCAGGCCCCCGCCCTTTCCCTCCTGCTGAATGCGTTGCAGTTTCTCCGCCATCTCCTGGCTTCGGCGGGCCAGGGCCTCCCGCTCCAGGCGCAGGATATCTTCCAGTTCCTTCTGGATATTCCCTAGCACCGAAGAGAGGTTGTATCGGTCCAGCACCTCCTGCCGACGCTGGCGCAGGCGCTGGAGGAGTTCCTGAACGCCAGGGAGGCGCTGGCCGTAGCGCCCCCGCAGGCCACGCTGTAAAAGGGAACGGAGGGCGGTGCCCACATCCCCCTGCCCCATGAGGCTTTCGGAGAGTTGCTCCATAACATCATCCTCGTGGAGCGGAAACTCGGCCTGGGTGCCGTCCCAGCGGGAATACCTGTAGAAAAGCATCATACACTACCCCTTATGGCCTCTGCCCATCGCATACGCCGGGGATGAGGGCGCCTCCTCCATACCCAGTTCCCGGCGCATAATCCCACAATACTTTGGCTCAATATCCACCAGGATGAAGCGCCTCCCCAGCCTCTGGCAAGCCTTCCCTACCGTGCCAACACCGGCGAAAGGGTCGAGCACCACATCCCCAATGAAGGAATAATAGCGCACCAGTCGCTCCACCACCTGCAGGGGGAAAACAGCCGGATGCTCCGGGTGGTGCGCAGGGCGAGCATACCACACATTGGTTACCTCATACCCGTCGTCAATACGCGACGCCTCTACCGCCTCTCTATCGGGATGGCTACGGATGTTCCAGTCAATAAGCCTCTGGGTGTGTTTGCGGTAGACAAGGAAGTATTCGGTAACGGGAACGGGTTTGTATTGCAGGGGATGGCGGTCCGCGGCGAAACGCCTGCCCCGTCCAGTGTTCCACCCAGCCCCTTCGGGCTTCACCCAGATGATGTCGTCCAGGAAGTCAAAGCCCAGCCGCTCCAGGATGGCGTTGATATGGAAAGGCACCGGGATGCGCTGGCTAGGGTGCTTACGGGTAGGGCGGCGCACCAGCACCGGGGAGGCGTTCACGATGAGGAAGCGCCCCTCTGCCAGCACCCGATGGCACTCTCGGAAGACTGCCTCCAGCGTCTCCAGATAATGCTGGTAGGTGGCGAACTCCCCGTATTGTGGCTTGGCGTTGTAGTAAGGGGGGGAAGTCAGCACTAAATGCACATACCCCTCTGGAAAGGCCCGCAGCACCTGGCGCGCATCGCCACAGATAACCTGGCTGGGGAGGGGGTCAATGACAAGGGGGCGCTCGGTTGGGGGGGCTGTGGGAAGGGGATGGGCCTTGGCATATCCCAGGCGAGCCAGGATGATACCTGGCGGAGTAGCCTGCACTACCTCTCCATTGGCGCACCCCACCATCACCTCCCCCACCACCACGCCCCCATCTGGGGCCATTAGGGACACCCTCCACGCTCCGTAGCGGTCGTCCACCTCTGGCAGGCCCGGGGCTAGGGCGGCTTGGGGTGGGAGGTTCTGTGCCACCCACTGGAGCACCCGCTCCCGCGCCTGCTGGGCTGTGGCCACTTGCCCCAAGCGGGCGGCAAGGCGGTTCACCCTTTTCCCACGCCGTGGGAAAACAGACACAACCATGCCCACCTCTTCCACCCGCAGCCGGGGGTTATCCCTTGTAGCGGAAGCGCCCTTCTACCCGGTCACGATTGAGGCGTCGGTTGAGGTGCAGGCTCTCCAGCACGAACTCCACCACTGAAGCGAAGAGAGCCTCGTTTTCCTGCACTTGGAACTTGCGCAGGGCTGGCTCAAAGCCCTCTATCCCCCTCAGTTTCTCCACATACACGAAGGAGGGGATGGCGGTGCCAGTCTCCACAACCAGGCCCTCCTCAAACTTCTGCACCAGGGGGTCGAACTCCCGCACATTGAAGGTGCGGTTGAAGGTGTTCAGGACGGCCTTCTTCAGCAGTTCCTCAATGATGCGCCCCTCTCGCCCTTCTTCCACCGTCTCTAGTTCCAGTTTGCCAGCAGTAGAGGCGAAGATGAAGGGGAGGTCGCTTATGCGGGGCACCGCTACCCCTTCGTTGTAGCGAATGGCACGGCGCAGGGCGGCTGCCAGAAGGGTCTCGTAGTTGGATATAGTTACCCGCACCGACACCCCAGAGCGCTGGTTGATATCTGGGCTTCGCCTGGCCAGTGTGGTAAACTCGGCGACTATCTCCTTCATAAATCCGGGCACTTGCACCCTATCGTCCATATCGGGGAAGTGCACCCGCTCCTGCTCCACGATGGCCAGTTCGTCCTCCAGGGTGCGAGGATAGTGGGTGCGGATTTGGGCGCCATAGCGGTCTTTCAGAGGGGTAATAATGCGCCCACGGTTGGTATAGTCCTCCGGGTTGGCGCTTGCCACCACATACACATCCAGAGGCAGGCGAATCAGATACCCTCTAATCTGGATATCCCGCTCCTCCAGGAGGTTAAACAAGCCCACCTGGATCCGTTCAGGCAGGTCTGGCAGCTCGTTGACGCAGAAGATGCCTCGGTTCACCCTGGGAATAAGACCGAAATGTATGGTCAGTTCGTCGGCCAGGTAACGCCCCTCGGCTACTTTGATGGGGTCTACCTCGCCGATGAGGTCGGCAATGGACACATCAGGGGTAGCCAGTTTCTCGGCGTAGCGGTGCTCCCGCGGGAGCCAGGAGATTTCTACCTGGTCGCCGTATTGGGCTACCCGGTCTCGGCACGCTTTGCAGATGGGCTTGTAGGGGTTATCGTTGATTTCGCACCCGGCGATAACGGGCACCTCCTCGTCCAGCAGATACACAAACTGGCGGATGAGACGCGATTTAGCCTGCCCCCGCTCCCCCAGGAAAATGATGTCCTGCCCAGCAAGGATAGCGTTCTCTATCTGTGGGATAACGGTGTCCTCGTAGCCGATGATGCCGGGGAAGAGGCGTTCCCCCTTGCGTAGTTTCTCAATAAGGTTCTTGCGCAGTTCCTCTCGCACCGACAGCACCTGGTAACCGCTGTGGCGCAGTTCTCCGATGGTCTTGGGTCTCCCCCTATCGGCCATTGCCCTTTGCCCCCAATCCTCTGCAGTCTTGACTTCTATTATCCCATATTTGGGACGCGGGTAGCAGTATCTTGGCAGGATGCTAGCCCCTTGTCAACTGCAGGGTGGAGAGGGCCATCGCTCTGACAACGATGAGTTTTATCTACCCTTCCTCCTGGACATTATCAGCGCCGAGTGGGCCGCGGAGGGTGGTAACCATCTCCTTGCCCACTACAATGAACTCGCTGTAACTGTTGCCCTTGCGGTTGGGATTGCCCAGGTAAACCTGGGGCCAGAGCCATCGGGGCAAGTGTCAACCTACACCCCTCAGCACCTCGCTCAGTCCACCCCTCCCACCAACCATATCCGTAACAGCCCCAGGGCCCTGCCCCCTTGGCACCTACAACAGCGCAGTGCTATGCTGGAAGTGAACCCCCACCCAGGGGGGAGGGGAGGGTTAGCATGCTGGCCGAAGTGCGGGAGGATGTGCTCAAACGCCTTGCATCTGTGCAGGGGCACCTGGAGGGTGTGCGACGGATGGTGGAGCAGGACGCTTACTGCGTGGATGTCCTGAAGCAACTGTTCGCCGTCCAGCGGGCGCTGGACAAGATTGAACAGGCCATCCTGGACGGCCACCTGAAGACCTGCGTGGTGGAGGGCATCCGGGGCGAACGCACCCAGCAGGTGCTGAAGGAACTGTCGGAAATCTACGCACTGGCTAACCGCTCATAGGAGGAAAGGGATGGATCCTTCCCACAAGAAGGCCACTCTGCCTATCCAGGGGATGACCTGCGCATCCTGCGTGGCCCATGTTAGCGCAGCCCTCCAAAGGGTCCCCGGTGTGGCAAAGGTAAGCGTGAACCTGGCCACCAACCGCGCTTACCTGGAATACGACCCCAACCTGGCCACCGTCAAGGCGATGAAGAAGGCTGTGGACGAGATTGGCTACACCGTTGTGCTGGAGCAGGCCAAGTTCCAAGTTACTGGTATGATGGGCTCCCACTGGGAGGAAGTTATCAGCAAGGCCTTGGGGGAACTGCCAGGGGTTTACCGCGTGGTGGCCAACGCATCTGCAGAAAGCGTGCGGGTAGAGTTTGCCCCAGACATCACCAGCAAGGCTGAAATACGGAGGACGATAGAGGGGCTGGGCTACAGCGTTACAGAGAAAGTGGAGGGCGCCGAGGCTGCCGATCGGGAGCGAGAGGCCCGCCAGAAGGAGATACGCCGCCAGGGGCTGAACCTCCTGGTAACCACCCCTCTGGCCCTGGCGGTTATGCTGGGCACCTTCCAGCCCTACTGGGGCCTCTCCCGCGTTGTCCCGGATCTCCTGCACAACAAGGTCGTCCTTTTCCTCCTTACCACACCCCTGATTATCGGCCCTGGGCGGCAGTTCTTCGTCAACTCCTTCAACGGTCTGCGCAGGGGCCTCACCGATATGAACCTTTTATACGCCACGGGCATTGGAGCAGCCTATCTTATCGCCGTTATCAACACCTTCTGGCCCAACGCCGGCTTTGGCGGACGCATGGCCACCTTCTACGAGGCGGCCGCCCTCCTGACCTGGTTCATACTCCTGGGGCGCTACCTGGAGGCCGTTACCCGCGGGCGCGCCTCCGAGGCCATCCGCCGACTTATGCGCTTCCAGCCACGGCGGGCGCGCCTGGTGCGCAATGGGGAAGAGGTGGAGGTGCCGGTGGAGGAGGTGGAGGTGGGCGACCTGCTGGTGGTGCGCCCAGGGGAGCAGGTGCCGGTGGACGGCATTGTGGTAGAGGGCTACTCCGCCGTGGACCAGTCCATAATCACCGGGGAGAGCATCCCCGTGGAGAAGAAGGCCGGGGACGAAGTTATTGGCGGGACGCTGAACAGGACAGGCTCCTTTACCTTTCGCGCCACCCGAGTGGGGCGAGAGACGGCCCTGGCCCAGATCATCAAACTGGTAGAGGAGGCCCAGACCTCCAAGGCCCCCATTCAGAGGCTGGCAGACACGGTGGCCGGGCACTTCATCTTCTGGGTGCATGTGCTGGCCCTGGCTACATTCCTCTTCTGGTATTTCGTTGGGTATGACCTCTGGTTCAGCCCTAACACCCGCCTTATGCTGACCCCATACACGCTGGCCGGGGCCAGCGCTGTGGGGTTCGCTGTGCTCATCTCCATTGCTGTGCTGGTTATCTCCTGCCCATGCGCTGTGGGCCTGGCCACTCCGGCGGCCATAATGGCCGGGACGGGCAAGGGGGCCGAGCACGGCATCCTCTTCAAGGGCGCCGACGCTGTGGAGGCCGCCACTAAGGTGCAGGTTATGGTCTTTGACAAGACGGGCACCCTAACCAGGGGGCAGCCAGAAGTAACCGATGTGGTGGCCAACGGGCTGGTGGAAAGCGAGGTCCTGCGCCTGGCCGCCGTGGCCGAGGTGCGCTCGGAACATCCCCTGGGGGAGGCCATTGTTCGCGCGGCCCGCCAACGGGGCCTGGCCGTCCCCGATCCCGATGCCTTTGAAGCCATCCCGGGCCGAGGCGTGGAGGCGCTCAGCAACGGCCACAGGGTGCTCCTGGGCAACCGCCGACTTATGGCAGAGCGGAGCATCCCTCTGGACAGCCTGGCCTATACCGCCGAGCGGCTAGAGCAGGACGGCAAGACGGCCATGTTTGTGGTGGTGGACGGGCACCCGGCTGGGGTCATCGCCGTGGCCGACACCCTGCGGGAGACTACCCCCCTGGCAGTGAAAGAGCTTCAGCGCATGGGCATCCGCGTGGCCATGCTCACGGGAGACAACCGCCGCACCGCAGAGGCCATCGCTCGGCAGTTGGGGATGGACCGGGTGCTGGCCGAAGTGCTCCCCGGCGACAAGGCCCAGGAGATAAAGCGTCTACAGGAGGAGGGTTACCGGGTGGCTATGGTGGGCGATGGCATCAACGACGCCCCCGCCCTGGCCCAGGCGGATGTGGGCATCGCCATGGGGGCCGGCACAGATGTGGCCAAGGAGACCGGCCACATCATCCTGGTAAAAGACGACCTTCTGGATGCGGTGGCAGCGTTGCAGGTGGCCAGGGCCACCATGCGCCTGGTCAAGCAGAACCTGCTGTGGGCCTTCGGCTACAACACCGCTGCCATACCCCTGGCCTTTGGAATCCTCTACCCCTTTGTCCACCAGATGGTCAGCCCAGAACTGGCGGCTTTCCTCATGGCCATCAGTTCCCTCTCGGTAACCCTGAACACCCAGCGCATGCGGGCCTTTGTGCCGGGTATCCGTCGTCGCTACAAGGGCCTGCCCACCCCTGTGCCCCGGGAGGCCCCAGCCCCCGTTGCAACAGGGAGGTGAAGGATGAAAAACGCGGCTCGCCTAAGCGCTCTCATCTACCTGGGCGGCGCCCTCCTGGTGGCCGGGGCATTCCTGGGTCTGGCAACTCTGAGGGGTGAGCGCTCCTGGGCCAGCCGAGGCATCGGCGCCGCCTGGGTCCTCCTCCTCACCACCATTATCCTTATGCCTGTAGTTATCCCCTGGATGAAGAGGCGTATGGCCAACGGAAAGAGAGAAGGAGGTGCACCGTGAAGCGTCTTTCTATTCTGCTTGTCGTCGCCGTTGCAGCGGTCTCGTTCCTGGCAGGGAGCCTGTGGGGGGGCCGACTGGTTACGCCCCTGAAGGCCGCCACCTTGCGCCAGGAACCCGGCCCACAGGCATGCCTGCAGATGATGCAGGGACAGGGAATGGAGCAGTGCCAGCAGTTCCACCAGAAGTGCCACGACTTGATGGGCTCCCAGGGTATGGAGGGGATGCACGGCGTGATGATGGGTGCTGGCATGACGGGCATGGGCATGATGGGCCACTAATAGCCTACCCACTGCTTCTGGTATAGTTAGCAGCCTCTAATAAGGAGGTGAACAATGGTCTTCTGGCGTGTGAAGAAGGAGACCGACCCCGTTTGCGGCATGAAGGTGGATCCCAAGAAGGCCCCTGCCACCTTTGACTACCAGGGGAAGACCTACTACTTCTGCAGCCCAGGGTGCAAGGCCAACTTCCAAAAGGAGCCGCAGAAGTTCCTGAAGGGTGGCCCACAGGCAATGAGGTGACGCTAATTTTTGCTATAATAAATACGTGGGCACTACCAGGACACCTGCCCACAGGAGGAACACAACTCTAGATTATGCGTTCAAGACAGAAGGACAACTTATCCACCCGCCCTCGTGTCTCCATCCGCGATATGGAGATAGATGACCTGGCCGCTGTTTACCACCTGGGCGAAAGCCTATTCACTCGCACCGCCCTGCCTGTCCTCTACCGCACCTGGGACCCCTACGAGGTTACCTCTGCCTTCAACACCGACCCCGAGTTCTGCCTCGTGGCGGAAGACGAAGAGGGGCGCATTGTGGGCTTCGCTCTGGGGAGCACTGTAGACAAAGACGGCCCTTCGTGGCGCTACGGCTACCTGGCCTGGCTGGGTGTGAAGGAGGAGTTCCAGGGGCTAGGGGTGGCTCACCGCCTCCTCCATGAGTTTGAGAGGCGCATGAAGGAGGAAGGGGTGCGCATGCTCATCGTGGACACCGAGGGAGACAATGCCAAGGCCCTGGCCTTCTTCCGTAAGAACGGCTTCACCCGCCCCACCAGCCATATGTGGCTTACCAAGAGCCTTACCCGTCAGGAGAATGGCTCTTTGAAGCCTCTGAAGCCCCTGGTAATCGCTCAGGCGAAGGGGCGCGCCCGCCCTAGGAAGGGCACCCCGCCCGCGCCAGACCTGGCCGCAGCGGGCGCCTAGCCCCACACCTCCCCTTCCTCACGCTGAACCTCCGCGCTGCAAAGGGTGAGGGTTGCCTCTACAGCCCGAAGTTGTCGGCCACCGCCTTCAGAATAGCAGGCACATCAGGGAGGGCCAGGCGCTCCAGGTTGCGGGCGTAGGGGGCTGGGGCATCGGCCCCAGATAGGTGGGCGATGGGGGCATCCAGGTAGTCAAAGGCCTCCTGGTGCAGGCGCAGGCCCAGGTAGGGGCCGATGCCTGCCATAGGCCACGCCTCCTCCACGATGAGGGCGCGGTGCGTCTTGCGCACTGAAGCCGTTGCCGTCTCTATGTCCAGGGGGCGCAGGGTGCGCAGGTCTATCACCTCCGCCTCCACTCCCTGTTGGGCCAACTGCTCGGAAGCCTGCAGGCATAGGTGCAAACACCGCCCGTAGGAGATAAGGGTCAGGTCGCGCCCGGGACGCTTCACCTCCGATTTGCCTACAGGCACCTCGTAATATCCCTCGGGGACGGCCCCCCGCGCACCGTAAAGGAGAGCGTGCTCGCAGTAGAGGATGGGGTTCTGCTCCTTAAGGCAGGCGCGCAGGAGGCCCAGGGCGTCGTAGGGGGTAGCTGGGAAGACCACCTTCAGGCCAGGCACCGATGTATACCACCCCTCCAGGCTCTGGGAGTGGGTGGCAGCCAGGCCGGCGCCCCCTCCTGTTACGGTGCGCACCAGCATGGGCACCGCCAGTTGCCCACCCGACATGTAGCGCAGTTTGGCGGCGTGGTTGACAATCTGGTCCATGGCCAGGAGGCTGAAGTTGATGGTCATAATCTCCACGATGGGGCGCAGGCCCCCCATAGCGGCCCCTATGCCCGCCCCCACTATGGCTGATTCGGAGATGGGGGTGTCCCGCACCCGCTCTGGCCCATACTGGCGTAGAAAGCCCTTGGTTACGGCATAGGCTCCCCCGTAGGCCCCGATGTCCTCCCCCATTAGGAAGACGCGGGCATCGCTCTCCAGGGCCTCCTGGAGGCCTTTGCGGATGGCTTCGCGCAGGGTTACTTCGGGCATGGCAGGCTCCTAGGCATAGATGTCTTGGTAGAGAGACTCTGGGGGTGGCTCAGGGCTGGCGTCGGCGAAGCGGATGGCTTCCTCTACCTCCGTCTCAACAGCCCGTTCTATTTGAGTCAGTTCCTCCAGGGTAGCGACGGCGTTCTCCAGCAGGTAGCGCTGGAAGGTGGGAATAGGGTCGCGGGCCTTCCACATCTCCTCCTCACCCCTGTCCCGGTATTCCACCGGGTCGGCCATGGAGTGGCCCCGGAAGCGGTATGTGAGGGCCTCTAGGAAGAAAGGGCCCTTCCCCTGGCGGGCGTGCTGAACGGCCCGCTGGGCCGACTCCCGCACCGCCAGCACATCCATGCCATCGGTCTGCCAGGCGGGGATACGGTAATGGTCGGCAGCCTTGAACACATCTCGCCCCCCGGCATAGGTGCGGTCAATGTGGGAGCCCATGCCGTAAAGGTTGTTTTCCAGGAAGAAGACGACGGGCAGTTTCCACAGGGCAGCCAGGTTGAGGGCCTCGTGGAACTCCCCCTGGTTGAGGGCGCCATCGCCGAAGAAGCATACCGTTACCCGTTCTTCACCCTTCAGTTTGGAGGAGAGGGCTAGGCCCACAGCGACAGGTAGTTGCCCCCCTACGATGGCATAGCCCCCCATAAAGTTACGGCTGACATCAAACAGGTGCATGCTGCCGCCCTTGCCCTTGCTACACCCCGTTGCCTTGCCGAAGAGTTCGGCCATAACCGACTTGGGGTCCACACCCCGGGCCAGGGCGTGGCCGTGGTCGCGGTAGTGGGTAACCACATAGTCCTCGGAGCGCAGGACACTCATACACCCCACAGCGATGGCCTCCTCGCCGATATATAGGTGCAGGAAGCCTCGTATCTTCCCCAGCATATACATATCGGCGCACCGCTCCTCAAAGCGCCGGATCAGGAGCATTTGCCGATAAAAGGAGAGCAAATCAGTCTTATTTACACGCTCTTGCAGTTGCATTGCACCTCCTTACCGAAGGGGCGGGAAGGCAAGGGTGTTCCCCGGGCTAGTTCTGACTACATCGTTGCAGGAGCGCCTCCCATTCCTGGTCAACGCGCTGCTGAATCTCCTCTACCAGTGGGTGATGCTCCTCCTTGAGGAGGTGTGCGAAGCGCCCCTGGGCCTCCAGCCACGCCCGGATAGGGAGTTTGCGGGCGGGACGGTAGGAGAGGCGCCAGCGCCCCTGCTCCACCTCATACAGGGGCCAGACACAGGTGTCCGCTGCCAGTTTGCTGATGCGGATGGTCTCCTCTGGCGGATAGCGCCACCCCCGGGTGCAGGGTGCCAGCACATTGATGAAGGCAGGGCCGTCCACACTTGCCCCCTTCTGCACCTTCTGCATCAGGTCTTTCCAGTGGTGGGGCGCTGCCTGCGCCACATAGGGGATGCGGTGGGCTGCTGCAATAGCCGTAAGGTCTTTCCGCCATTGGGGCTTGCCTGGGAGCGCGCTCCCCACAGGGGTGGTGGTGGTCCAAGCCCAGGAGATGGTGGCGCTGCTGCGCTGGGTGCCCGTGTTCATGTAGGCTTCGTTGTTCAAGCAGATGTAGAGGAAGCGGTGCCCCCTCTCCATAGCGCCGCTGAGCCACTGTAGACCTATGTCGTAGGTGGCACCGTCGCCCCCGAATACCAGAAAGGCCACACCCTCGGGCACCTCTTTCCCCCGTCGGCGCAGGGCCTTATACGCCGCCTCAACCCCGCTAATTGAGGAGGCGGCGTTCTCAAAGGCGCTGTGGATGAGGGGGACACGCCACGCCGTCCACGGATAGCGGGTGGTGGAGACCTCCAGACACCCGGTGGCCAGCGCTACAACGGCTGGCTTCCCCAGGGCGTGCAAGACGAGACGCACGATAACCGACTCGGCGCACCCGGCACACAGGCCATGCCCTGGGGCCAGCAGGTCGGGCTGGCCCGCCAGGTCGCGCAGAACAAGGGGAACGGGCATGCTTCACCTCCCTTCCCGCAGACCTAGCCAGCCGGCAAAGCCAGGGGGTGTGGATGGGTTTACCAGTGAACGGAAGGCAGACTCTATCTGGTCAGGGAGGGCCTCCCGTCCACCAATGCCGTAGGCCCAACCCACCGTCTTCTTGGGCAGGGCGTGGCAGGCCAGGGCGCTGGCCACTTCGGCAAAGAGGGGTAGGGCAGAGGCTCCAGGGGCCAGGGCCCTGTCCAGCACGCCTACGGCCTGCACATGGGCCAGAGCGCTGGCCACCTCTTGGGTGGGGAAGGGGCGGAAAGAGCGAATGCGGAGCATCCCCGCTCGCAGGCCATCACGGCGCAGGCGGTCCACCACTGCTCGCACGGTTCCGGCGGTGGAACCCAGCACCACCAGCGCCACCTCGGCATCCTCTAAGCGATACGGCTCCACTAACTTGTAGAAGCGTCCGCTAATCTCGCCGAACTCCTGGAAAAGGCTTTCCAACACCCCTTGCGCACAGGTCATCCCCTCCACCTGGCCCCGCTTATGTTCCATATGAAAGTCCTGAAAGTCCAAAGCCCCAAAGGTAACGGGGTGATGAATGTCCAGCAGGGTGTGGAATGGCTTGAACTCCCCCACAAAGTCGGCCACCACACGGTCTGGCAGGAGCAACGCCCGCTCAAGGCAATGGGTAACGATAAAGCCGTCCAGCACATTGGCCACGGGGAGGAGCACCTGGGGGTGCTCCGCCAGGCGCACAGCAATGATGGCCTGATCGTAGGCCTCCTGTCCATTCTCGGCGAAGAGCATAATCCAACCTGTGTCCCGCATGCCCATGGCATCGCTGTGGTCGCACAAGATGTTAATGGGGGCAGAGAGGGTGCGAGTGCACAGATGGAGAACGATGGGCAGACGCATGCCCGAGGCTACCCCCAGCAGTTCCCACATAAGAGCCAGGCCTGGGCCTGATGTGGCAGTTTGGGCGCGAGCGCCAGCAGCGGCCGCCCCGATGCACACGCTCAGTGCGGCGTGTTCGCTCTCCACGGGGACAAACTCGGTGTGCACCTGGCCGTTAGCCACGAACTGGCTAAAGGCCTCTGTAATAAGGGTCTGGGGGGTAATAGGGTAGGCGGCCACTACATCGGGGCGGCTCTGGAGCATAGCGTGGGCTACCAGGGTGCCCCCGTCCATTGCCACCGGCGTCCCTAGGCCGTGCACCTGGGGCGCCCGGGGAGATGTCGCTAACGCCATAATCGCCTCCTTTAGGCTAGGCGGGGATGCTGACAGGCTCCGCCTCCATTCGGATGCAGGCCTTGGGGCACTCTCGTGCGCAGATGCCACATCCCTTGCAGTGCCCCAGGTCTATCCCCACCAGTTTGCCGTCTCGCACGATAAATGCGCTGTCGGGGCAGAAGGCCCAGCAGATCATGCAGTGCACACAACGCTCCATATCAATGACAGGGCGCAGGCTTCGCCAGGAGCCGGTATCTACCTGCACCGAATTGCCCGGCTCCACCAGCAGGCCACCGGGGGGCTCCTCATACCAGGGGCGCAGTGGGGGCATGGCTACCTCCCTTCCCAGGCATGGACTTCCTGGTATCCCCGTTCAAAGGCGCGCAGGTTGGCCTCCATCACCTGAGGCCCTAGGCGCTCCCCCAGGCGCTCCCGTAGGGTCGCCCGCGCTGCCTCCAGGGAGACCAATGGGCGCAAGCGCAGAAGGCTCCCCAGGAGGGGGATGTTGGGTATAGGACGCCCCAGAGTAGCCTGGGCAATGCCAGTGGCATCCACCGTGGCGACGGTGGCCTGGGGCCACCCCAGGGAGGCGGCCAGGGCCTCGGGGGATGCCGGGGTATTTAGCAGGAGCAAGCCTCCAGGGCGCAGGCCCTGCACCACGGGCAGGCGACCCAGCAGGGTATAGTCCAGCACCACAACGATGTGAGGCTCCTGGACGGGATAGCGGAAAGGGATAGGGGTGTCGGCGATGCGGGTGTAGGCCACCACCGGCGCCCCCGAGCGCTCGGCCCCGAACTCGGGTAGCGACTGGAAGTAAAGGTTATCCACCAGGGCTGCCTCGGCCAGGAGGTTGCTGGCCGTAACTACCCCCTGCCCGCCACGCCCGTGCCACCGCACCTCCACCCAGCGCCGACCTACATCGCTACCAGCCTCCATGGTAGACGCCTCCCCTCTGCCTTCCTCTTATCTTAGATGTGTATCGCCTCGCCCAGGGCGGCCAGGGACGCCTCCTTAAGGGCTTCCGAGAGGGTCGGGTGGGCGTGCACCAGCCACCCTGTCTCCCGAACTGTGCCCTCTAGCAGGCGGGCTAGGGCCATTTCAGGGAGCAGTTCGGTAACCTCCGGCCCCACCATATGAACGCCCAGGATTTCGCCATATTGGGCATCGGCCACCACCTTCACAAAACCCTCGCCCTCTCCCAGAGCCAGGGCCTTGCCGTTGGCCATGAAGGGGAACTTCCCCACCTTCACCTGATGCCCCGCCTCCTGCGCCTGCTTCTCCGTGAGGCCCCAGGAAGCCACCTGGGGGTTGCAGTAGACAGCCCGAGGCATAAGGGTGTAGTCCAGGGGGCGCGTCTCTTTGCCGGCGATGGTCTCCACCGCCAGGATGCCCTGGGCCGAGGCCACATGGGCCAGGGGCATGCGCCCCGTTACATCCCCGATGGCGTAAATGTGGGGTGCGCTGGTGCGCTGGCGCTCGTCCGTTGAGACCCATCCCCCTTTCTCCACACCGACCCCCGCCTCCTGTAGGCCGATGCCCTCCGAGTTGGGTTGAACCCCCACGCAAACCAGCACTCGCTGGGCCGTGAGGCTCTGGGTGCCCTGGGGTGTATCCACGGTGAGGGTAGCCTGGCCCCCGTTTCGCTGGAGGCCTGTAACTTTCGCCCCTGTCTGGAAACGAATGCCCTGCTTTTGAAAGGCCCGTTCCAGGGCCTGGGAGACCTCCTCGTCCTCGTTGGGGAGCAGGTGAGGGAGGAGTTCCACAATGGTAACCTGGACGCCGTAGGCGTTATAGAGGTAGGCGAACTCGCACCCGGTCGCCCCTCCACCCACGATGATGCAGGAGGCCGGCAGGTCGCGCCGCTCCAGGGCTTCCCTGCTGGTCAAAACAACTTGCCCGTCCAGGGGTAGGACGGGCAAGGAGCGGGGGCGGGCACCAGTGGCTACTACTACATAGGAGGCGCTGATAATGCGCCCAGAGGCCTTGAGGGCTACCTGCCCGTTCCCCCGCAGGACGGCCTCATCCCGTATAACTTCTACCTTGCTCTTGCGCAGAAGGAACTCCACCCCTCGCACCAGGCGTTGAACGACCTGGCGGCTCCGCTCTACGGCCTTGCCGAAGTCCAGGTGTAGGTTGTCAAAGGCAATGCCCCAATCGCTGGCGTGGCGCACATACTGCACCACCTCGGCGTTGCGGAGCAGGGCCTTGGAGGGTATGCATCCCCAGTTCAGGCAGATGCCCCCCACATGCTCCCTCTCCACCAGGGCGGTCTTGAGGCCCAGTTGACCTGCACGAATGGCGGCCACATAGCCCCCTGGGCCACCACCTATCACCACTAGGTCGTAATCGGCCATGTCTGCCCCCGGCAAGGTATCGTTATAGTCTATCACTTCAGAATACCCTGTCTATAGGTGCTTGTCTAGGGGCGTGCGGCCCCCCTTTCCCTGCAGGAATACCCCCCGATCCCCCCTTTATGGTAAGATACCAACAGCCCACTTCCCGATGGAGCGTCTATGACAAGAGACGCCTTGACAGGTATCACAGTCATAGAGGTTGCGGGAGGGGTGGGGATCGGCTACTGCGGACGCCTCCTGGCCGACCAGGGGGCACGGGTGCTCCTGGTGGAGCCGCCCCAAGGCTCGCCCCTGCGCCGCTCCGGCCCCTTCCCCGGCGAGATCCCCAACCCCGAGGCGAGCGGCCCCTTCCTCTATCTCGGCGCTGGCAAGGAGAGCATCACCCTGAACCTACACACGGCCACAGGGCGCTTCCTCTTCCGCCATCTCCTGGAGCGCGCCGATGTTCTCCTGGAGGATTTCCCCCCTGGGGCACTGGAGGGCCTGGGCCTCGCCCCGGCGGACCTCCAGCGCTCCTTCCCCCGCCTGGTGCACCTGAGCCTTACCTGGTTTGGACACGTTGGCCCCTACGCCCACTACCAGGGGTGCGACCTGGTGGCCTATGCCGTAAGCGGATACGCCTACCTGACGGGAGACCCCGACAAGCCCCCCCTGAAGGCCGGCGGAAGGCAAACAGAATACCAGGGGGGTGTCAACGGGGCGGTGGCTGTGCTATCGGCCCTTCTGGGAAGGGACCTCACCGGTCGGGGCCAGTGGATAGACCTCTCGGTTGTGGAGGCTACCGCCCACACCTTTGACGGGGTAACGGTTTTCCAGATGGCCCAGCGAGGCGTTGTGCCCAGGCGCAACGGCACCCGCCTTATCCAGCGGGAGCCGCACACCGCCTACCCCTCTACCCTTATTCCCGTCAAAGGGGGATGGGTGCACGCCCACTGGTCGCCCCAGAACCCGGAGGGCCTGGCCCTCCTGGCCCACAACCCGCGCCTGGCCGACCCAGAGGTGCTGGCCACACCTATGGGCCACGCCGACGAGATAGACGCCCTGCTTATAGAAGGGCTAAAGGAGTGCACACCCCAGGAGGTGATGGAGCAGGCCCAGGAACTGCGCATCCCTTTCACCGTGGTGCAGGATGTGGCCCAGGTGCTAGACGACCCCCAGAACCGGGCTATGGGCTTCTTCCCCGATGTGGAGCACCCTGTTGCTGGGCGGTGGCGCATCCCCGCTTCCCCCATCCACTGGGACGATGCGCCTTATGAACCCCGTCGGGCCCCTCTGCTGGGGGAGCACAACCGGAGGGTGTTTTGCCAGGAACTGGGCCTCTCCCCTCAAGACCTGGTGCGCCTACGGGCAGGGGGTGTGGTATGAGCCTCTCCCTGGAAGGCGTCCGCATCGTAGACCTCACCCTGGTTATCGCCGGGCCTGTTGCCACACGCGTCCTGGCAGCCCTGGGCGCCCAGGTCATCAAGGTAGAACCCCCCTGGGGACGCACGGTAGGGCGGGTGCACTCCCTCCCCAGCCTCTTGGGGAGCGCTCGCCCCTATAACGCCAACCCCGCCTTCAACGAAGTGAACCGGGGGAAGATGAGCATCAGCCTGAACCTCCAGCACCCCCTGGGCAAGGAGGCTTTCCTGCGCCTGGTCTCCGTTAGCGATGTGGTGATAGAGAACTTCAGCCCCCGCGTTCTCCCCAACCTGGGGCTGGACTACCCCATCCTGCGCCAGCACCGCCCAGATATTATCCTGGTTTCCATGCCCGCCCTGGGGCACAAAGGCCCCTGGCGCAACTACATCTCCTTCGGGCCAGGCACCGACGCCCTGGGGGGGCTATCCTCCGTCACCGGTTATGAAGGGGGCCAACCTCACAAGCCGGGCAACTACTACGCCGACCAGAACTCGGCCTACCATACGGCCTTTGCCGTTATGTGCGCCCTGTATCGGCGGCGGCGCACTGGTAAGGGCGCACACCTGCGCATCGCCCTGCGGGAGGCCACCCAGGCCGTCATCGGCGAATACTTCCTAGAACCCCAGATGACGGGGCGTGTCCCCACCCGCATGGGGAACCGCCACCCATGGATGGCCCCCCACGGTATCTACCCCTGCAAGGGCGAGGACGCATGGGTGGCTCTCGCCTGCGCTGCCGATGAGCACTTCCGCGCCCTGTGCCTGTTGATTGGCCGCCCCAACCTGGCTGATGACCCCCGTTTCGCCGACACCCTGTCCCGAAAGAGGAACGAGGCCCTGCTAGACGGCCCCATCAGCCAGTGGACAAGCCAGCACACCCCGAGGGAGGCCATGCACCTCCTTCAACGGGCGGGGGTGCCTGCAGGGGCCGTGTTTAAGGCGCCAGAGATGCTGGAGGACCCCCACTGGAAGGCTTTAGGATTTGTCCAGGAGGTGGAGCACCCGGAGATGGGGCGGGCATTGCACCCAGGCCTGCCCTGGCGCGCCAGCGAGATGACCCCTCGCCAAGGTGTGCCCGCACCCTTGTATGCGGAGCATAACGAGGCGGTGCTGCACAGTATACTGGGCCTGGATCCGCAGGTGGTTACCCAGATGCGAGAAGAGAAGGTAGCACCTGCGGAGCCAATAGGAGGCTAGAGGAGATACTCGCTCACATTACGACAGGAATAGAAAAGGAGGCGCCATGCCCCACCACCTGCGCGACAAATACTGCATCGTGGGCGCCGCTACTACCCGCTTCGGCAAGATCCCAGGCGTTAGTGCCCTAGGGTGGACGGTAGAGGCCGCCCGCCTGGCCCTGGAGGACGCAGGCATAGACAAGTCCGAGGTGGACGCTGTCCTGTGTAAATATCCACCTACTGGCTTCCAGAGCCTGTGGGCGCACAAAGTAGCCCAGGCCCTGGGCATCCAGCCACCCGTATGTGCCACCATCGACCAGGCCGGGGCCACCAACATAGGCCTGGTGCAATACGCCATGCTGATGATAGAGGCTGGCCTGTGCCATGTGGCCGTTTGTTGTTATGGGGACAACCCAGCCAGCGGCCCCCCAGGCACCTACGCTCGCGCCCGGGGCATTGAGGCAGCCATGGGATGGTTTGGGGTTATCCCCGGCTACGCCATGATCGCCCAGCGCCATATGATAGAGTTCGGCACCACCCACGAGCACCTGGCAGCGGTGGCCATCTCCAACCGCAAGTGGGCCTCCAAGAACCCCAA
Organism: Dehalococcoidia bacterium; assembly: GCA_046294495.1. Classification (GTDB taxonomy): domain Bacteria; phylum Chloroflexota; class Dehalococcoidia; order Lucifugimonadales; family HRBIN23; genus HRBIN23. The sequence goes on from JBKBKV010000003.1 coordinate 69,172, forward strand.
CGCCCACATGCGAGAGCCTATTACCCTTGAGGATTATCATAACTCCCGCTGGGTGTGCTGGCCCTTCCACTTGCTGGACTGCACCCTCATCTCCGACGGGGGGGCAGCAGTGGTGGTAACCTCCGCCGACCGGGCGCGCCATCTGCGCAAAAGGCCCGTTTACATCATGGGCATAGGCCAGCACCATATCGCTTGGGACCTGCCCAATCGCCCTACCCTGACCACCAGCGGGGCCAAGATATCGGGGGAGATAGCCTTCCGTATGGCGGGCATCAAGCCGCAGGATGTGGATGTGCTGGAACTCTATGATTGCTTCACCATCGTCCCCATCATTACCTTGGAGGACTACGGCTTCTGCAAGAAGGGAGAGGGTGGGCCCTTCGTGGCGGAGGGGAACACTGCCCCTGGGGGGCGCTTCCCTACCAGCACCAGCGGAGGCCTGCTCTCGGAGAGCGGGATGGCAGGGATGCAGTTGATCGTGGAGGCGGTGCGACAGTTGCGTGGCGAGGCAGGGGAGCGCCAGGTAAAGGATGCGGAAATTGCTGTAGTAAGCGGGCAGGGGGGCATTATGCACACCCACAGCACACTGGTGCTGCGGAGAGGGTAGCCTGGCAAGGGCGCTCTATCCATCAAAAGCAGAAGGGGCAGGTTGCTTGGCCTGCCCCTTCTTTTGTTGGTGGCGAAGGGCACCTTAGGAAGCGGGGAACGGGAGGGAGGGTTGGTTTGTGTGGTAAAGTCCCCGGAGCGAGGGGGTGGCGCTTTGGGGGTAGCGCCCCTGGGGTTGTAACC
>JBKBKV010000004.1:0-12398 GCA_046294495.1 Dehalococcoidia bacterium
CACACCTCTCGGGCAGCGAAGTCTACCTTGATGCCCGCGCCTTCGAAGGATTGCTCCGCTACTGTCGGCGGTGTCCCCTGGGCACGGCGGAGCACCGCCTGCACCCGTGCCAGCAACTCAATGTGGCTGAAGGGCTTAGTGATGTAGTCGTCAGCCCCACCTTCCAGAGCACGGGCTATGTCCGTGTCGGCATCTCGCACCGTAAGCATTATGATGGGCACCTGGGAAAAGGAGCGGATCTGGCGGAGCACCTGGAAGCCGTCCATCACCGGCAGGCCCACATCAAGGATTACCAGGTCGGGGGCCTCTTCGCGCAGGAGGCGCAGTCCGGTGGGGCCATCGGGGGCCGAGAGCACGGTAGTGTCCGGCCATCGCAGTTCAAAGCAGAGGGAGACCACCTCCACTACTTCGGGGGCGTCGTCAATAACCAGCACTTTCATGGCAGTGTTGCTATTGATAGCATACCATACCAGGCCTCCCTCGCCAAGCTGAGCGACGAGATGCTCTTTTGGATAGTCGCCCTACGGTGGAAAGGATGCACTGCTACGGTCGGAGCAAAATCCCCAGGGACTTGATAGCGGGAAGAGCCTCCAGGCGCTCCACTGCTTGGGCCACCTCCTCCACCCGATGGGGCGGCAGCACCCCACGGGCACAGTCGTGGAACTTCTCCAGTAGCTCCTCACGGGATAGAGGGCGTTGGGGGGTGCCGCGGGACACTTCGGCCATACGGGAAAGGACTTGTCCGTCTGCCAAGTGCACCTCCACCCGTGCCCGTATACGACTAAACCCCTGGGCCTCCAGTTCCTTGTCTAGATAGGCTTCCACTTTAGGGAGAAAGGTCTGCACTTCCGGGCTGTTCACCACCTCATCCCTGAACTCCTGGATGCCCGCCTGCCGCCGCACCACCAATATGCCCAACATGAAGGGGATTGAGAACTTGGCCTGCAGGGCGTTCTGAGGGCGTTGGTAGCGCAGGGCCGCTAGAACATTGCTAGTGGTGCCCAGGCGCACCTTCCTTACCTGATGAGGGCGAAGGTCGTGCTCCAGCACCAGGTCACGCAGGGCGTCCATCGCGGGGTGCAGTAAAGAGCCGCAGGGGTAGGGCTTCACCGAGACGCCGGGCTCAAGGATGGCCCAGGGCTTGCCCAGCTTGCCTTGTAGGAACTGGGGGTCGGCCCCACCTCCTGCCACCTGGAAGTAGCCCCAGGGGCCGTCAAGGGAGTTGGGGTCGGCAGTATAGCCCAGGGAGGCCAACCGTGCCGCCGTTAGCCCGTTCTGGGCGGCGGCGCCGCTGTGGTAGGGCTTGGTCATGGTGCCGAAGTTGGCACGGATGCCGGCGGCCTTAGAAGCAGCGATACCCAAGGCCATACGCGTCTGCTCGTTGTTGAGGCACAGGAGCACTGCCGCCGCTGCCGCTGCCCCGAAGGTGCCGAAGGTGCCTGTGGAATGAAACCCTTGCTGATAGTGGCGGGGGTTGATAGCCTCGGCCAGTTTGCACTCCACCTCAAAGCCGATACAAAAGGCGTGGAGCACCTGTTGCCCGCTAGCACCCACTTCCTCACCAAGTGCCAGAGACGCCGCCAGGACAGGCACGGTAGGGTGGGTAAGTAAGCCGTAGACACGGCTGGGGTGGGAGGACAGTTGAGTATCGTCGTAGTCCATAGCGTGCCCGCTGACGCCGTTGGCCAGGGCAGCCAGTTCCGCGTAGGTTGTGTGGGGAGATCCGATAACGCTCGCGGGGCCAGGCGCGCCCACAGTCTGGAGGTAACGGCGGATGATGTGGGAGCACGGCTCCGTGGAGCCAGCCACCATCACCGCCAGCCCATCCAGCCAACACCGCTTCGCCTCCTGGCGCACCTTTGGGGGAACGGCTTCCCAAGGAGTAGAGCAGATGAAGTCGGCTACCTCGGCGGTAAAGGTTTGTGCCCCTGTCTGGACTTCTGTCATTTTCCCCCCTGGATACTTGCACTTTCGTCATTAGTGTAGTGCTGTGAACAGCACGGTGTAAAATGGGGCGTCTGCGGCTTTCCAGTAGGACGCCGGCATAGGACGCCGGCACACTGGCTTCGGGGGCTCTTGTCCTCCGGGGAGGGTTCTGGCCCAGATTAACAGTGCCTACTCCTACACCCCCCTTACCCCCGCCCCCCAAGCCTGCCGGCGCCGACCTGGTCGTCATCAAGTCGGCCAGCCCTGACCCGGTGCGGGTGGGAAGCAACCTTACCTACACCATCGTGGTTACCAACCTGGGCCCGGCTGTTGCTACAGGCGTGCTCCTTACCGATACACTATCCCCGGTGATGAACCTGGTGTCCATCTCCCCCAGCCAGGGAACCTGCACTGGCGTAGGGAGCGTATCCTGCAACCTGGGGAATATAGGGGTGGGCTTCAGCGTCTCGGTAACCATCGTAGTGGTGCCCACCGAAACGGGCAAACACCCCAATTCGGTGCAGGTGTGGGCCAATGAGCCTGACCCGAGATGGGCAACAACCGCTCTGCGGTAACGAGTCAGGTCGTCCCCTAGAAGTAGGAAGCGGAGGGTGGGGAGCGCATCCCCACCCCTCGCAATCTGGCCACCAGAGGCGTGCCCTAGCCCGTTGTCCCAGGTGTTGCCAGGCCCTCCATAGCCAGGAGGCGGTTCAGGGCGTTGGTGTAGGCGCGGGCGCTGGCCACCAGGATGTCGGTAGAGGCGCCCCGCCCCGTATACACCCTTCCGTTGTATTCCAGGCGAATGGTAACATCCCCCATGGCGTCTAGCCCCTCGGTAATGGAACGGACGCTATACTCCACCAGTTTGGCCCTTATGCCCATCACCTGAGCAATAGCGTTGCACACCGCGTCTACAGGCCCGTTGCCGGTAGCGGTCTGAGTATGCACCTTCCCGTCGGGGCCGGTCATACGCACTGCGGCGGTAGGCACATCGGCCGTGCCGGTGTGCACCTGCACATGGTCCAGCGTAAAGGCCGCCGCCTCGCCCACCCGGCGATGCTCGGCCATGATGGCCTCCAAATCGCGGTCGGTAACCTCCCTCTTGCGGTCGGCCAGCGCCTTGAAATCCTGGAACACGCGGTTTAGTTCCTCGGGGGAGAGTTTAAAGCCCAGAGCTTCCAGGCGAGCCTTCAAGCCGGCACGCCCGCTGAGTTTGCCCAGCACAATCTCCCCTGCCCTGGGCCAGCCGAGCTCTGCGGGGTCCATAATCTCGTAGGTCTGGCGCTCCTTGAGCACCCCGTCCTGGTGAATGCCCGAGGCGTGACGGAAGGCGTTGAGGCCCACAATAGCCTTGTTGGGCTGGATGGTGAAACCGGTGATTTCGCTGACCATGCGGCTAGTAGGGTAAATCTCCCGAGTGTTGATGCCCGTGATTACTCCAAAGTAGTCCTTCCTGGTGTGAAGGGCCATGATGATCTCCTCTAGGGAGGCGTTGCCGGCCCGCTCGCCGATGCCGTTGATACACCCCTCCACCTGGCGCGCCCCAGCCTTCACTGCCGCCAGGGAGTTGGCTACCGCCAGCCCCAGGTCGTTGTGGCAATGCACGCTCACCACCGCTTTGTGGATGTTGGGCACTCGTTCAAAGATGCTCCGAATTAGGGCGGCGAACTCGGCGGGGATGGCGTAGCCTACTGTGTCAGGGATATTCACAGTAGTGGCGCCGGCGTCGATAACAGCCTGAAGGAGCGTGTAGAGGTATTCGGGCTGGGTGCGGGTGGCGTCCTGGGGAGAGAACTCCACATCCTCGCAATAGCGTTTGGCCCGCTTCACCGCCTCCACCGCCATGCTCATTACCTCTTCCCGGTCTTTGCGGAGCATGTGCAGCATGTGGATGTCGGATGTGGACAAGAAGACATGGATTCGCGGTCTAGCGGCACCCTTCAAAGCCTCCCACGCCTGGTCCACATCGTTAGGGTGGGCACGGGCTAGGGAGGCGATAATGGGGGTGCGCACCTCCCGGGCGATGGTCTCCACGGCTTTAAAGTCACCCGGAGAACTGGCGGCGAACCCTGCCTCAATCACATCTACCCCCAGGCGCTCCAACTGCTTGGCAATTTCCACCTTCTCCTCCACCGTCATTCCCGCACCCGCGGCCTGCTCACCGTCCCGCAGCGTGGTGTCAAATATGACAACTCGGTCTGCCATGTTGCTCTCCTCCTGAAGATGCAGAGATTGTCTGGCCTTTTGTATTGGATGGCCTGCGCTTCTCCCCAAGCAAAAAGAGAGACAGCACAGCCGAAGGGATCAGGGGCAATAGAGGCGCGAGCGGCCGACGGCCGCCCAAGGGCTAAGAGAGGGTAGCGCAGTGCGCCCAGGGGAGCTCTGCCACAACCCCCCTGCGGCGGCGAACCGCGCTGGCAACCTCCTGAGGGAAACTCCTGGTAGGCATCGCTTATACGATATCACGCACTACACCCATCGTCAAGGGGGGTGCGAAACAATTACCGGCCGTCACCCCACAGCATCCCTAGAAAAGGGTTGGAAAGACTTCAGGCGCCGACTTTACCCCTAGCACCTTGACTACCTCGTATTGCACAGGTCATAATAAGGCGAGGTAGACCTCCTCTAAGGAGGGTGTCGTGTCTCGGCGGGAACTGCTGAAAGGAAGCACTGAGACCCTGCTCCTCTCCCTCCTGGTCAGCGGCCCCAAGTATGGTTACCAGATTGTGAAAGAGATTGAGCGCAGGAGCAGAGGGTATTTCTCTTTTAGGGAGGGGACCCTGTACCCGGCTCTCCATCGTATGGAGCGTGCGGGGCTGGTAGAAGGGCGCTGGGAACCTTCGCCTTCCGGACAAATGCGGCGCTACTACTACATTACCGATAAGGGGCGCAAACACCTGGAGACCCTCCAGCGTGAGTGGGAAGCCTTCGCCCGTGCTGTAACCCTGGTCATCCTACCTGACCAAGCGTAAGGGGGAGCGATGCCCTTAGAAGCGCGCGCTTACCTCGAGGACCTGCGCAAGCGCTTGCGCCTTGCCCCCTCTAAAGCCCAAGAGATCCTTCAGGAACTGGAAGCCCATCTTGAGGACCGCACTGCCGAGTTGATGGAAAATGGCCTCCCCCGGGAGCAGGCGGTGCGACAGGCCCTGGAGGAACTGGGGGAGAGCCATTTGTTGGCCAGGCAGTTTTACGCTGTGCACTCTTGCGCCCCCTGGCCCACCACAGCCCTGGCAGCCTTCCCACACATAGTGGCCAGTCTAGTGTTCCTGGCTCACGGATGGGCTTTCCCTGGGCTTGTAGTGGGATTGCTGGCAGGGGCGACCGTTGTAAGTATGCTGGCGTGGCGCAAGGGCCAGCCAGAGTGGGTTTACCCCTGGGTAGGCTATGCCCTGGCTCTCCCCGTGGTGGCGGGCCTGGCCGCCGCCCTGGCCGTTATCATCGCCATACTGGATACCATCCAGGGGCGCGCAGCCCCCCTGGAGCGCCCCGTTTACCTGGCTATGGCCGCCCTTCTCCCTGGTATTATTTGGTTCCTGACCAGCCTCATTGGGCGTCTGCTGGCGAGGGACTGGCTTTACCTTACAGTAGCCTTCCTCCCGTTCCCCTTTCTGGCAGCGTGGGGTGCTCTCCTGCGGGAACACGGTGGGCTATTCGCCTATGACGCAACACTTCTACGCTGGACTAGTGGCCCTACTGCCCTGGTTTTCCTGGGCGTGGCTGGGCTTACCACCACCGTCTACCGCCTCGGTCACCGACCCCTGAAAGTGGGGGCCATTACCATTGGCTTGCCTCTCCTGGTGCTGTTCACCGCTACCAGTTACACCGCCGACCTCCTTTCCCCACCCGGGATCGTAGGCTTTGTGTTGGCTCTGGTTATTTTGCTTCTCCCACCTTGGATAGATTGGTGGCGTGGCCGTGAAGGGCGCCGGCGTCCGGCCTAACCCAGTTGCCTCACCGCCAGGCCCGGGGCCTTGCAAGGAGCATCTATGCCGGGTTCGCCTAAGGTAGTTGTAGTCGCCGACAGCACCATCTCCCTGCCGCATAGCCTCCTTGAGCGATGGGGCGTAATCACTGTTCCCCTTGAGTTGACCATCAACGGGCAGGTTTACCGGGATGGTGTAGACATCACAGCAGAAGACCTGTATAGGATGATGCCCACTCTACCCGAGCCTCCCAAGACCTCTGCCCCCCGCCCAGGGGCTTTCCTGCAAGCCTTTCAGCAGGCCTCTCGGCGCGCTCCAACTGTATTGTGCCTTACCTTGGCATCTCGCCTCAGCGCTACCTATTACACGGCCCTGGCGGCCGCTGAACTGGCCCGGGAGTCTCTCCCCCATCTGCGCATCCAGGTCTTGGACACCCAAACGGCTGGCGGAGGTGAAGCCCTGGTGGCTCTGGCGGCTGCTGAACTGGCCTGGTGCGGCTCACCCCTGGAGGCCGTGGCGTCCCAAGCCCAGCGGGTTGCTCAGCAGGTTCACTTCCTGGGTGTCCTGGAGACCCTCTACTACCTGTGGAAGGGGGGGCGTGTGCCCAAGGTAGCCCTGTGGGCAACAAACCTCCTATCCATCAAACCCATTCTGGATATCCACCACGGCGAGGTGCATCTGGTGGAGCGCCCCCGCACCAAGGCGCGGGCTATGGAACGCATCCTGGGGCTTATAGAGGAGCGTGTAGGGAAAGGCCCCCTACGGGTCAATATTATGCACGCCAATGCCCCTGATGAAGCCCAAACCCTTCTCGGGCATATTGAGGAACGCTTCACCTGCCGCCAGGTGCTGGTAACGGTGTTCACCCCTGTCATAGGAGCGCATACGGGGCCTGGCCTGCTGGGAGTGGCATTCTACAAAGACGATGCCTTGCCTATGCACCCAGAGGCGCAATAGCAACCTCGTCCCCACGCCGCAGGGAAAGTCTTGCTATCATTATGCATGTGATGGTCAGGGATACCCTGTTTGCGGAGGACCTGGACATCTTGCGGGCCAGCCTACCCCCAGCGCCGGCCCCTGTAGCCCATCCTTACCTCATTGTGGTCAGTGGCCTCCCTGGCTCGGGAAAGACCACCTTCAGCAGGAGGCTTGCTCAGCGCCTGCCAGTGCTTCTCCTTGAGAGCGATGCCCTACGCAAAGCCCTTTTCCCCACCCCTACCCATTCCCTTCAGGAGAGTGCCCGCCTCTTCCGCGCCGTCCACCTTCTTATCGAGGGGTTTCTTAAGAAGGGGATTCCGGTGATCCTGGACGCCACCAACTTGCAGGAAGTTCACCGGGAGCCTTTATACGCCATCGCCGAGCGGAACAAGGCGCACCTGGTCCTGGTGTGGGTAGAGGCGCCAGAGGAAATAGTGCGCCAGCGCCTGGAGCGGCGCTCCCGTAAAGAGGAGACTGGCGACCTCTCTGACGCCACCTGGGAGGTCTACCAGCGTATGCGGGCCACGGCCGAACGCCCCCGCCGCCCCCATTTCGTTGTAGACACCTCACGCGACATAACCCCCGCTTTGGACAAAGTAGCCCGCCTGGTGCGCCGCCTTTCCCGCACCGGGTGAGGGACAGAATGGAGGAGACATGGACATTCGGGTTGTGCAGGGCGACATCACTCATCAGGCCACCGATGCCATCGTGGTGAACCTCTTTGAAGGGGTAACCCGCCCAGGGGGCGCCACAGGGGCCGTGGATCGTGCTTTGGGAGGCCTTATCTCTACCCTTATCGCAGAGGGGGAGTGCAAGGGGAAAAAGGGGGAGGCGGCGCTCCTGCACACCTTTGGACGCATCCCTGCTAAGCGTGTGGTGGTCATTGGCTTGGGCAAGCAGGAGGAGTTTACCCTGGACACGGTGCGACAAGTCTCGGCTGAGGCTTGCCGCTTCCTGAAGGGGCGCGGTATACGCCGCGCCGCCACCGTTGTCCACGGTGCAGGGATAGGGGGCCTCAACCCTAAGGAGGCCGCTGCTGCCCTCACCGAAGGAGCGCTACTGGGCACCTACTCCTTCAAGACCCTCAAATCGCCAGAGAAGGACGAGACCGCCCTGGAAGCCCTGGATATCGTAGAGGCCAGCGCCGACAAGGTAGGCGACCTGGAGGCGGGTGTCCAGGTAGGGAAAGTCCTGGCAGAAGCCACCGCCCTCTGCCGAGACCTGGTCAACGAGCCTGCTAATCGCCTTACCCCCACCCGCATGGCCGAGGTGGCCCAGGCCATCGCCGCCCAGCACGGCCTGAAACTGGAGGTCCTGGAACGGGAGGAGTGCGAGGCCCTGGGCATGGGGGCTTACCTGGCCGTGGCGCGGGGTAGCCACCAGCCCCCCAAGTTCATCGTCTTATCCTACCAGGGGGATCCTGAGCACCCCTACCGCAATCTGGGCATTATCGGCAAGGGGATCACCTTTGACTCGGGGGGCATCTCCCTCAAGCCCGCGGAACGCATGGAGGAGATGAAAGGAGATATGGCGGGGGGAGCGGCGGCCCTCTGCGCCGTCAAGGCCATCGCCGCTTTGCGCGTTCCCTTGAATGTTACCGCTATCGTGCCCGCGACAGAGAACATGCCCGGCGGGGGCGCCACCAGGCCGGGGGATGTGGTCAAGGCCATGAACGGCAAGTCAATTGAAGTAATCAACACCGATGCGGAGGGGCGCATGGTTCTGGCCGATGCCGTTTGCTATGCCCGCCAGCGCCTTGGCCTAAAGCGCCTGGTAGATCTGGCTACCCTTACGGGTGCCATTGTGGTGGCCTTGGGCAACCTGCGAGCAGGGCTTTTTGCCAACGACCAGCCCCTGGCCAACCTGGTGCTCAAAGCAGGGGAGCGGAGCGGGGAACGCTTCTGGCAGATGCCTATGGACCCGGAATACCGCGACCTCGTGAAGAGCGATGTGGCCGATATCCGCAACACGGGCACAGGGCGCGGTGCAGGGTCTATCACAGGTGCCTACTTCATCCGCGAGTTTGTGGAAGACACCCCCTGGGTGCACCTAGACATCGCTGGCACCTTCCTGAGCGATAAAGAGAGCGGCTACTATGTCAAAGGGGGCACGGGCTTCGGGGTGCGCACCCTGGCACACCTGGCCCTTTTGCTGGCCGAAGAAAAGAACCTGTAACGCGCATCTCCCTTTTTCTGCCCCCTTCCTGGGGTAGAGAGAGGTTGTCCAAAGCCCAAAAAAGGGCGGGAAAAAGCCTTTACAACGGTATAGGCTATGCCCTAGCCTGAAGCCGATGTGCTCGCCCTGTTGGGCAGGTTGTTGGGAGGGGGCTGTGCCATCTCCCCCTCCAGGAGTAGATAGTGCTTGTGGCTGAAGAGTATGCTCCGCGCCGCACGCGCGGTGGTGGGCTCCGCCCTACGGCCAGCCGGGTCATTCTAGCCCTTTTTTCGCTCCTCGGGGAGCGGGTGCAGGGCGCCCGAGTGCTGGACCTTTTCGCTGGAACGGGCTCCCTGGGCGTAGAAGCCCTGCGACGCGGAGCCTCTTCAGCCGACTTCGTGGAGATTGACCGCCGGCTCGTCCAAGCCCTGCGTCAGCGCCTTGCCAGCCACCACCTGCAGGAAGTGGCCAATGTTTTCTGCATGCGCGCAGAGCAAGCCCTCAACCGCCTCAAAGGACCTTATGACCTGGTGCTTCTGGACCCCCCTTATGACTACCCCAGCCTGAACACCTTTCTGGACGCCCTAGTTACTTCGCCCCTGGTAAGCACCAACGCCCTTGTGGTTGTTGAGCATAGCAAACACCATCCCCTTCCCCAAAACATAGGGGCCTTTGGCCTCTGGAAACAGCGCCGCTACGGCGATACGATGATAACCATCTATGCACGAAGGGGGAACCCAGATGGTGAAAGCCCTATACCCTGGGACCTTTGACCCTGTTACTAACGGCCACCTGGATATCATCACCAGGGCAGCACGACTATTTGAAGAGGTGGTTGTGGCCGTTTATGACACCCCCCCCAAGACCCTCCTCTTCTCCACAGAGGAGCGTGTAGCCATGATGCAGCAAGCGGTGGCTGGGATCGCTAATGTGCGGGTAGTGTCCTTCCAGGGGCTTGTAGTAGATTGCGCCCGACGGATGAACACCTCGGTGCTAGTGCGAGGTCTGCGGGCAGGCTCCGACTTTGAATATGAGTTTGAGATGGCCTTGATGAACAAGAAACTGGCCCCCGAGATTGAGGCTGTCTACATGATGAGTTCCCTGGAATGGCAGTTCCTGAGCGCCACTCGGGTGAAGGAGGTGGCCTCCCTTGGAGGGGACATCCGTAGCCTGGTGCCACCTCATGTAGAGCGGGCGCTACGGGAGCGCCTCACTTCACAGAGGTATAGGTCTGCACCTTTACCGCCCTAGACTCGGGAAAATTCGGCCGCCACGGGCGGCCGCACAATGGCTGTCCAACAGCCAGCGATGAAAGGAGGTTACATGGAGATCCTAAGCCTTATTGACCGCCTGGAGACCCTTATCACCACCAGCCCCCGTCTCCCAGCCACGAAAAAGGTTATCCTGGACACGGAGCGGGTGCTGGAACTGGTGGACCACCTGCGCCTCGCCGTCCCTCGCGATGTTCAGGAGGCGCAGGACATCCTGGCGCGTAGGGAGGGGGTTATCAATGCCGCCCTCCTGGAGGCCCGTAAAATAAAGGCCGACGCCGAGCGGGAAGGCCAGGCTCGCCTGGAGCAGAGCGAAATCGTGAAGCAGGCCAACGCCAAGGCCGAAGAGGTCGTCGCCGATGCCAAGCATCGGGCGGATATGTTGGTCGCCGATGCCCAGCGCAAGGCCCAGAGGATCCTCGCCGATGCCCAGGCTACCGCTGAACAAAGGGTCAATGAAGCCAACCGTTATGCCCAGGAGATCCTCTACCGCCTTGAGGAGAGCCTCTCCGGTGCCCTGAACTCGGTGCGCCGGGGCCTGGACGCCTTGGAGGCGCCCACCCCCGCAGGCGCCCGCTAGGGCCTCTCTTTTCTGGCCTCCACCTCAAGGCTGAACACGGGGGAGCCCTCTTCCCCGGTGCACTCGGCCGCGGCTGTGCCTTTGGGTTCGGCGCGGTGCACCCGCAAACCCGCTTCCTCCATTAGGGCCAGGTAGCGCTCAGCAGGCTCTGCCCCGGCGATGCAGGCGCTCCAAGATGCCAGGTCGTGTCGCACCGCCTCGGGCAGTGCCTGCCACGCTACCATATCCGAAATATACGCCCGCCCCCCAGGCCGTAGAACCCGGGCCATCTCCCGGAACACTGCCCCTTTGTCTGGGCACAGGTTGATGACACAGTTGGAGATGATCACATCTACCGAGGCCGAAGCCAGAGGAAGTGCCTCCAGAACTCCTTGCACAAATGCCACCTGGGCAAGGGCCAGGCGCTTGCGGTTTCTCTCGGCCAGTGCCACCATCTCGGGCGTCATATCCACGCCGATAACGCGCCCCGCCCGGCCCACCTGGAAGGCAGCCAGAAAGCAGTCAATGCCGCCACCACTCCCCAGGTCCAGCACCACCTCCCCCGGGTGCAGGGCTCCAATGGCCGTAGGGTTTCCACACCCTGCTGCTGCCGCCAACACCTCGGCAGGAACCTTTTGGACTTCGTGGGGGTTATAGGATGCCACTACCCGTGCGGGCTTATCTCCACCACAACAGGATGCGCCCTGTGCCCGCTGGGCGTAGCGCTGGCGCACCGCCAGGCGAATGGAGCGGGGGTTCATCGCCACCTCCTGGTCTGTGCCTTTTCGGTAAAGCTAGTATAACACGTGGCACGAGCCGCCTCTGCTACACTACAATGGCATTGTGAGCATCCAGGCAAGTATCCGCCAGCACCTGGCCGCCCGCGAGGCGGGGCTATCCCCTTATGCCTGTCGGAGCGCCGACGCCCAACGGGACAACCCTGAGGAGCCACCCCCCTGGGGCAACGATTTCCAGCGAGACCTGGAACGGATCCTGCAGACCAACGCCTTCCGGCGCCTCAAACACAAGACCCAGGTATTCCTTGCACCTGTGGGCGATCACTACATGACACGCCTGACCCATACCTTGGAAGTCGCCTACTTAGGGCGGACCATCGCTCGCTGTCTGGCCCTTAACGAGGACCTGGTAGAAGCCATAGCCATGGGCCATGACCTGGGCCACACACCCTTTGGCCATATCGGGGAGGAGGTGTTGGACAGCCTATTGCCTGGCGGGTTCCGCCACGCCGAGCAGAGCCTGCGCATTTTAGAGCGCCTGGAGCGCCAGGGCCGGGGGCTTAACCTCACCCGACAGGTGCGCCAGGGCATAGCCGCCCACTCAAAGCCCCGTGGTTCTCTTGAGGCAAACACCCCCGATACCCTTACCCTGGAGGCGCAGGTCGTTCGCCTGGCCGACGCTTTGGCCTATCTGAACCACGACCTGCGTGACGCGCTGCGAGCAGGCATACTCCGCCCGGAGGATGTTCCCCCAGCGCCGCTGGCCCTGGTGGGCCTTGACCCACCCCAACGCATAGCACGCTTTATCGGTGCCGTGGTAGAGGCGTCGTGGGATGTTACAGGAGAGACG
>JBKBKV010000004.1:12497-60917 GCA_046294495.1 Dehalococcoidia bacterium
TCTCTTCCCCCCGGGGCATCACCCCGCATCGCCCTGACGCCAGAGATGCACGACGCAGTGGTGGCCCTGCGGGAGTTCTTGTTTGAACGGGTCTACCTTCCTTTGGGGCGCACCCCTGAGAGCCAGCGTGCCAGGGATATTGTGGCTTTCCTCTTTCACTACTACGCTGAGCACCCGGAGTTGCTACCAACCGAGGGAGTTCCCCTTGACCCACCCCAGCGCAGGGCGGCAGACTATGTAGCGGGGATGACAGACCTGTTCGCCCTTATGACAGCCGAGCGGCTGCGCCCAGGCATCGGGCAGGGGATCCGCTGGATGCGCCTGTAGGCAAAGGAGCCGGATATGACCTTCATCAACGAACTGCGCCAGCGGCTAGACATCGTCCAGGTCATCTCTTCTTACATCCCCCTGCAGCGGGCCGGGAAAAACTTCAAGGCCCTCTGCCCATTCCACCAGGAGCGCACCCCCTCCTTCTTCGTCTTCCCTGAACGGCAGACTTGGCGATGCTTTGGCGCCTGCGCCCAGGGGGGCGATGTATTCAGTTTCGTGATGCGCCACGAGGGGGTTACTTTTGGAGAGGCCCTGCGTCTGCTTGCCCAAAGGGCTGGTCTCCCCATCCCTTCCAAGCAGGGTGTTCCCGCCTCCACCCACGCCCCCCTCTACCAAGTCAACGCAGAGGCGTCCCGCTTTTACCACCACTTCCTCCTGGTAAACGAAGAGGCCCGCTCGGCCCGTGAATACCTCTCCCGGCGCGGTGTAGCTGCCGAGACCGTGCGCCGCTTCCAGATAGGGCTGGCACCTAGCAAGGGCGACGCCCTGAAACAGCACCTCTTGGGATTGGGCTACCGGGAGGATTTGCTGGAACAGGCGGGCCTGCTCTTTCGCCGGGAAGACGGCTTTACCCGCGACCTGTTCGTAGGACGCCTCCTCTTCCCCATCTGCGATTCCCAGGGACGCCCTATCGGGTTTGGCGGGCGTGCCCAGGACGGCTCGGACCCCAAGTATTTGAACACTCCTCGCACGCCCATTTTTGACAAAGGGAACACCCTTTATGGCCTCCACCTGGCAGAGGAGGCGGCCCGCAGAGAGGGCCTGGTGGCCGTAGTAGAAGGCTACTTTGATGTGCTTCTCCTGCATCAGGCAGGCTTTGCCAATGTGGTGGCCAGTATGGGCACCTCCCTCACAGAGGGGCAGGCGCGCCGTCTCCAGGGGCTGGCCCCCACCATCGTTATCGCTCTGGACCCAGATGCCGCTGGCCAAGAGGCCACCCTGCGAAGCCTGGAAAGCGCCTGGCATCTGCTACAACGCCCGAGCATGGGCACAGCACGAGGCATCACCTTCTACCAGGCCCCGGAACACTCCCTGCGCATCGCCTTGCTTCCCCAGGGCCAGGACCCCGATGAACTTGTGCTTCGTGAGCCGGAGGCCTGGAAGCGTGCCCTGGCCCAAGCCGAGGGTGCTCTAGAGTTCATCCTCCGCTACCTCTCCCAGCGGGTGGATGTCTCTACTCCATATGGGAAACAAACCCTGGCAGAGCGTCTGCTCCCCCTCATCTTCTCCCTGCCCAACCCCTTTGAACAGGATCGCGCGCTGGAACGCCTGGCCCACTTACTAGGAGTAAGGAGGGAGGTGCTTCTGGCCGCTGGTGCGGGGCGACGCCCCGGGCCATCGCGTCCCACCCGCGTAGAGGGCAGGATAATCGTTCAAGCCACCGACGAACCCCTGGAGACCTACCTCCTCGCCCTCCTTCTGCGCTACCCCGACCTGCGCCCGGCCGCTACCTCCCTCGGCCCAGACCATTTCCATCGCACGGAGAACAGGGAACTCTTCACAGCCTTGCTACAAAACGCTATAATAGAAGATGTCCAAAGCGTGCTCCCCGACCCGCTCCGCTCCTATGCGCAGGACATTCAGGGGAGGGATTTCCCCCCTACCGATAGGAAGGAACGCCAACAAGCCGTAGAAGAGGTCGTGCGCCGCCTGGAAGAGCGCCGTCTGCGTGAGATAAAGCAGGGCGAGGCCGAGGGTTTCCTCAGGGTTGCATCACCCCAGGAATCCCTTGCAGTCAATCGGCGCCTTCACCAAGTCTTCCAGGACACAGCCCAGCGAGGAAGGGGAGTAGGCAGGTAAGAGAGCCAAAATGCCTAGCAAGAAGCGTCGCCAGCCACAACCACCCGCTGATTTCATCCCTCTGGAAGATGAGATCATCTCTCCGGAGGAGCCATCCCTTTCCGTCCCGGAAGAGCCTCTACTCGGCGAAATGGTGCCTCTACCTGCTGTCCCTATACCCCCGCCGGTAGCACCGCAACCCATAGAAGAGCCACAGGCCCCTGTCCCTCCGGCTCGCGACCTATGGGAGGAAGGCCCCACAGAGGAGGAACTGGAGGAAGAGGCTCGCCTGGAAATTGAAGAGGAGATAGAAGATACCGAGGCCCTTGAAGACCCGGTGCGCATGTATTTGCGGGAGATTGGGCGTGTCTCCCTCTTGACCGCAAAGGATGAACAGGACCTGGCCCAGCGCATGGAGTGTCAGAACTATATCCTGGCCATACGGGAATCCCTCACCACGCCCGATGGGCGCCCACCCGCCTCCTGGCAGGTGGTGCGGGAGATGCTCCGCCGCCTCTCCCTGGCGGAGCCTCTGGTAGCCGCTCTGGGCCACCACCTCGCCATACCTGCTCCTGTTACTCTGGAGCGCGTCGTCAGCGACCGCACTATTCGGGATGTCCTGGACCATGTAATGCCCACTGCAGTGGTAAAGGCCCTAACCCAGGTTCTCCAAGTAAAGTTGGGGAAAACAGCCACCAAAGCCCAGGGGCATATCCTCGGGGCCTTCCGTAAGAACCCCGAGCAAGACAAGGCCCAAGCCTTCCCTATCCTTCTAGCAGAGGTTATGCGCATTATTGCAACCGCCAAACCTGATGTTGTGGACATATGGGTGGGTGTGCTAGACCTTCCTATGCCCCCGGATGCCCATACCCTGGTGCAACACCCTAAGGTGCGCAAGGTATTAGACACCTGGCGTGCCCAGGCGTCTAATGCCTCTGCGACAGTTGCCTCGCAGGCCGACACCCCACCTGCTGAACATCCAACCCATCAGGAGGTGCGCCGCCTGCTTCAGGAAAAGGCGAAGGCCACGGCCAGCGAGGTATATCGCCGTGCCCTGGAAGTTCTGCAGGTAACCCAGGCCGATGTGGAGCAGGCGATTATCCGCCTCTCCCTCAACAGCCGGCTCCTGCCACACGCGGTAGTAGAAGCGGTAGGGAAGGAACGCACCCTCGCCGACCTGCGTAGGTGGTTGGAGGACGAAACGCAGGTGCGCGCTGCGTTGGAGCCTCTGGAAGACCTTCTCCAAGCCCACCTCTCCTACCTGGTGGCTGAGGGCGAGCGCGCCAAGAAACACCTGACCGAAGCCAACCTGCGCCTGGTCGTCAGTGTGGCCAAGAAATACATTGGCCGCGGCATGAGCCTCCTTGACCTGGTGCAGGAGGGGAACATAGGGCTTATCCGTGCAGTGGAGAAGTTTGACTACCGCAAAGGCTACAAGTTTTCTACCTACGCCACCTGGTGGATTCGCCAGGCCATTACTCGTGCCATCGCTGACCAGGCCCGCACTATCCGCATCCCCGTGCACATGGTGGAAACCATCAACAAGTTGACGCGGGAACAGCGCCGCCTAGTGCAAGAGACGGGGCGTGAGCCTACCGCCGAAGACCTGGCCAAGCGCATGGACACCACCCGGGAACGGGTGCAAGACATCTTCCGCATCGCCCAGGAACCTGTCTCCCTGGAGACGCCCATCGGCGAGGAAGAGGACTCCCATTTGGGGGACTTCATTGAAGACCGGGCGGTGCCACAGCCCGTAGACGCCGCCGCCCAGCAGTTGATGCGCGAGGCAGTCCAGCAAGCCCTGCGCACCCTCACGGAGCGGGAGCGCCGCGTGCTGGAAATGCGGTTCGGCCTGATAGACGGTCGTGCCCGCACCCTGGAGGAGGTGGGGCGCGCTTTCAATGTAACGCGCGAGCGCATCCGCCAAATTGAGGCTAAAGCCCTCCGCAAACTCCGCCACCCCTCCAGGAGCAGGAAACTACGCGACTTCCTGGAGGGCTAAGGTAATGGAGCAGTGGGAAGGGAGGATTACCCCTACACCCCCTTTCTCCCTCGCCTTGACCGCAGGCTATCAGACTTATTTCCAGGGCCGTGTGGGAGCCGATGTTTTCCAGCAAGGGGTATTCATACGCCTCCTGGAGCGGCAAGGACGCCACCTCCTCCTGCGAATAACCAGCGCCCATCACCCAGAAGACCCCGACAACCCTCTCTTACGTGTCCAGGTGATAGGCCCTCAGCTCTCCGCGGAAGATATAAACTGGGCGATGGAACGAGCGGCCTGGATCCTGAACACCGACGCTGACCTCCGCCCCTTGTATGCTATTGCACAGAGCGACCCCATACTGGGGCCAAGTATGCCTGCCCTCTACGGACTGCACCCCCCGCGCATGCCAAGCGTGTTTGAGGGCCTGGTGTTCGCCATTTGTGGCCAGCAAGTGTCTGCCGTGGTGGCTCGGCGCATTCGCACCCGCCTGGTGGAGCGCTTCGGGAACGCCCTGCACTGGGATGGACAACTCTGGCGGGCCTTTCCAGGCCCAGAGCGCATCTTAGCGGGTGGAGCCGCTGCCCTGCGAGAGACGGGCCTGAGCCAGCGCAAGGCGGAATACATCCTAGAGGCGGCGGAGCAGACCCTCATCCAAAAGGCGCCCCTGGAAGACCTGGCCTTCCGTTCCACCGAGGAGGTGCGGGAACGCCTCATGGCCCTGCGGGGGGTTGGCCATTGGACAGTGGAATGGGTGGTGCTACGCGCCCTGGGCCGTCCAGAAGTGTTCCCTGCCGGAGACCTAGCCATCCAGAGGCTCTTGTCCAGCCTCTATAACGGTGGCACCCCCATGCGGGACGAGGAGTGCCGGGCCTTGGCGGAGCGTTGGGGGCCTTGGAAGGGGTATGCGGCGGTGCTCTTGTTTGCGGGGGCGCGCCTGGGAGTATTCTCCCCATCTTGAAAGGGCATAGCCACGACATGGGTGAAACCACGCAATAGGGACACTACAGTGGGAATAGCGGGTAACCGCAGAACCCACTCCCCGTTGACACCGCCCAAAGCCTGTCCTAGTATAGATACGGGTGGCCCGGTGGTGTAGCGGCCTAACATACCGCCCTGTCACGGCGGAGATCGGGGGTTCGAATCCCCTCCGGGTCGCCACACCCAATCCCTCTGCTTCCTGTCTTAGCAGGTCTTTCCCTATCTTGTGCGCGTCCAGCCAAAAGTTTTGGCTCCCCAACTCAAGGGAGTGCGGAGCGTTCGGTATTAGTGCATAACCGTATTGGAGCGCCTTCCGCTTGGAGGGCCAGGAGCCATTACCCGTCAGGCCACTTTGGCCTTCGGAGGGCCATACATAGGGTAGGAACACTCAACCCAATCACCGGTCTATCTTGCGGGCATTATCCGGCCGGTTTCGGTATTTGGCTAACCAGAGGAGGCGTCTGAGGTTATCTGGCTGTTGGGAAACGGCCCTGGGGGCCTTGCCTCAGGAGGTATATGGCTGTGCACACTAGCAGTTTTACGGAAACTCTACATACTGAACGACCGCTTGAACGCTGTGGTGGAGATGGGGGGATTCGAACCCCCGACCTCCTGCATGCCATGCAGGCGCTCTCCCAACTGAGCCACATCCCCACACGGGGTAGGGGACCATCTCCTCACTACTAATATAGCCCCTGCCCCCCCTCCTGACAAGCCCCTTCCGGGGGATTATCCCCCCGTGGGGTTCTCGCAGGGGTAGGCCTACATCACCGGCAGGGCACCGGCACGCTTCTTCACCGAAAGAGCCACAAAGGTCTCGGTGCGCCTCACACCAGGCACCGCGCCGATCTTCGTCCGAAGGAGGGTGCCCAGTTCGTCGGCGGAGGGAACAGTAACCCAGAGCATCACATCATAGGCACCTGTGGTTACGGCCGCCCACTGCACTTCCTTCAGTTGGGATAGGCGATCGCCTACCTCGTCCAGTTTGTCCGGGTCCGCCTGCACCCCCACGATGGCCTCTGTTTCGTAGCCTAGTTTCTCGGGCTGGGGTAAAGCCGCCACCCGGATAAACCCCTCTTCCACCAGGCGCTTCAGACGGCGGCGAACGGTTCCTTCGCTCACCCTCACCTCCCGGGCGATGCGGGCGTTGGATGCACGGCCGTCCGCCTGAAGGATAGTGATGATTTTGCGGTCAAGTTCGTCCATAAGAACCCGTGCCCTCGGCATGATAGCGCACCCCTTTCCTGTAGCAGTGGCCGAAACGCCCATTCAAAACTACATTATATCACTTTTACGCCATCCGTCAAGTGGCGTGGGGTTTGCCTTGCTTTCTAGACAGCAACCCTGCCAACGCTTATGCAGAGCATCCGCATGCACTCGCCAGAGAGGACTTTACCCTAGTGATGGCATTAGAAGAGGGAAACGGGGGGACAGACCCTGGGTCATAAGGTGTGGAGGGTGAGGGAGGGGGCCTTCACCCTTTATATCGGGATGGGCCTTCATACGATAAGACACGCTCCCGCACAGCCCCCATAGCGGTGATATTGCCCTGCACCATGCCCTCCAGGAAGGCAGCCCGCCTCTCAACTTCAGGGGGAAGGGTGGAAGGCTCTAGCCCCAAACGCCGCGCCAGGGCCACCCCGCCTTGTCCCTCTAGACAAAGGCGATAAGCACCGCTCTTGGCGTCCCAAGCGGCGATCCGGAGTGTAGGCGGACAGCGACTGCTTGGAGTGAGGGGCAGCACCAAATCAAGGCGGGTGAGGCGGCGTATTATCCCACCATCGCCATATACCACATCTAGAAACCCCAGCAGATGCAGACAGGCTACCACCTCTGCACTCACCCCGATGGGAAGGCCCATCAACTGCTCAAAGACCTCTTGGGGGGTCGTGGCGTGCATAGTGGCCCCCAGGGAGTAGCCTTTGCTCACGGCTTCAAACACCTTCCGCACCGCCGGGCCCCAGAGGTAGGTGGGGAGGTGGTCACTGATTTCGTTCACCATAATGTAGGTGCGTGCCGGATCGGTCTCCTGGAGCCAGGCGAAGTCTTCTCGCCACCCCCAGGTATAGACCACCTCGTAATGGGGAGGCAGGAGGGCGATGAGGGCGGTGAGAAGGGTCGTCTTGCCTGCCATAGGGGGTTCAGAGGCAAAGATGATAGACGCCTTGCAGTCCATGGCCAGCCAGAAGAGGGCGGCCAAGCGGCTGTCCAGGGTGCCGGTCTGGATAAGTTCCACGATGGACATTGGCTGGGCAAGCCACTGGTGCCCACCCCACCATCCATACGGGCGGTGCCACCGCTTCACCGACTGCACATCTGCCTCCCCTACCCCACAACCTGCTTGCGCCGGTTCATCACATAGTCTACCAGCACATACTGTCCGAGACGCTCCGGGGTAGTGTAGAAAGCGCGCCCTCGGTTGATACGGGTCATCTTCTCCACGAAGTTCACCAGGTCGTAGTTGCTTTCCAACATAAAGGTATTGATAACAATGCCCTCCTGGGTGCACCGTTTCACCTCTTTCAAGGTCTCTTGGATGGTGCGCCACGAGGGAGGGTAACTGAACCACGCACGCCCGCCCTCCAGATGAGCAGTAGGCTCACCATCGGTTATGATCAGGATCTGGCGCGTTGCGCCCTTGTGGCGGGTGAACAGTTTTCGTGCCAAAAGCAGGGCGTGCTGCAGGTTCGTGCCCGATACCCAGGAGTTCCAGGTAACCAGGGCCAGGTCTTCGGGTTTGATCTCCATGGCGTAGTCGGAGAAGCCGATAAGATAAAGCACATCCCGGGGAAACTGGGTGCGAATGAGGGTGGAGAGGGCTAGGGCCACTTTCTTAGCAGCCTGGAAGGAGCCGAAAAGACCCATGCTCCGGCTCTGGTCCAGCAGAAGGCAGGTGGCGGCCTGGGTCATATGCTCCCGCTCGTTGACTTCAAAGTCGTCCACCTGGAAGCGCACAGGCAGTTGGGGGCCGGTGCGGCGCAGGGCGTTTATAACGGACTTCTCCAGGTCAATGTCAAAACCGTCGCCGAACTGGTAGGGGCGCGTGCTCCCGCTAAGATCCTGGCCTATGCCCTTGCGCACTACCTCGTGTCCGCCCAGGCGGTCCTTTTTGAGGCGTGCAAAAACCTCCTTCAGGGCCTTCTGGCCAATGCGCCGGATGCCCTTGGGAGTCAGTTCCAGGCGCTTCCCCCGGTGCTGGAGGTAGCCCGCCTCCTCCAGGCGGCGCAGGATGCGCTGAAGTTCCTCCAGGATGCGTCGGGCCTCGGTGCCCAGCACCTCCTCCACCTTGTCCAGGTCTATCCCTTCCAGGTCGCCTGTGCGCATAGCCTCCAGGACTGCATCTTCCACATCGTCCATAGACTGGAGGTGGCGCATAAGGTCCATAGCCTGGTCCAGGTCCAGTTCCTCATCGCCCGAGAAGTTATACCTGTGCCCCAGTTCATCAGCAGGGGAAAGGGAGTTTAGGTGCCCAGCCAACTCGGCCAGTTCCCGCAGGGTGGCCTCGTCCAGCACCGAGCGCAGGAGTTCATCCAGTTCCTGACGCTGGGCGGGGGATAGGCTCTCCAGAAGGGACTGGGCCATAGCCATCTGCTGGGCCAGACGCTCTAGGAGCTCTTCTAATGAGCGCGGTGGTTTGGGGCCGAAGAAGTGGCCGAACCTTTGCATAAAGCCTTGAAAGTCCGGCTCCTGGCCTCGGGCCTGCTGGCGGAGCATCCGGTTCAGGGCATTCAGCATCTGCCGGATTTCCTGCCACTGCTGGGGGGTCATGCCCTGGATGGCCTGGCGCAGGCCCTGGAAGAAGTTGTCCATCATCCGCCCGCGAAGCATATCTAACAGCTCCTGGAACTCTCTATGGGCCTCGGGAGAGAAGAAGTCGTAACTGGAGAGGCGGCGCACCGCCCCGGCCAGGCTCTTAGGGAGGTTGTCTAGAAACTCCTTGCTTTTCTGGGTGCGTGCCTGCACCAGGTCGCGCAGGCGCTGGGCTATGGGGTCGTCCTTGTGCTGTTCCGCCTTCTGTTTGGCATCCTGCAAGCGCTGGTCTATAGCCTTGCGTTCGGTTTCCAGGATGCGCTCCAGGCGCCTTCGCAGGTCGTCCAGGACGGTGTCTAGGTTGTAGCGCTGGAGGCGCTCCTGGCGCAGACGGCGCAGGCGTTCCAGGAGGTCGCGTAGCCCCTCCAGGCGCTGGCCCTGGTTATTGCGTATCCCTCGGTTGAAGAGGTCCCTCAGGGCGCGGCGCAGGTCTCCGTGCGCCATGTAATCCTCGGACAACTCGTCCAACAGTTGCTCTTCATCCGGGGCGAAGACCTGCTGGGTGCCATCCCATCGGGCATACCGATAGAAGGAGAGCATGCCCACCACACCTTTCCAGGGCCTTTCCCTTCCCCCAGGCCCTGAGGTTATAATACCCCCTCTGCCTGCCCTGTCAACGGGCTACTTCTATGTCCATGCTGATGTCCAAGGCTTTAGCGGAGTGGGTCAAGGAGCCTGAGGAGATGATATCCACCCCTGTCTCCGCCACAGCCCGCACCGTGTCCAGGGTAATGCCTCCCGATGCCTCCAGTAAGGCCTTTCCCCCGGCCAAGGCCACCGCCTGGCGCATCTCCTCCAGGGTCATGTTGTCTAGGAGGATGAGGTCTGCCCCAGCCTCCAGGGCCTGGCGCACCTCGTCCAGGGAAGTTACCTCTACTTCCACCCGCAGGGTGTGGGGGGCATTCCGGCGCGCCCGCTGGACAGCGTCCCGCAGGGTGAAGCCCTGGGCACGCATGGCCTCCAGGTGGTTATCTTTGATAAGAACGCCATCCCCCAGGTTCACGCGGTGGTTGCGCCCCCCACCGATGCGCACCGCATACTTCTCCAGCAGGCGCAGGCCGGGGATGGTCTTGCGCGTGTCCACGATACACGCCTTGGTGCCCCGGACGGCGTCCACAAACTGGGCCGTTCCTGTGGCGATGCCGCTAAGGTGCTGCAGAAAGTTAAGGGCGGTGCGCTCGCCTTTGAGAAGAGAGGCTACTGGCCCCCAGATTTCCAGTATCCTGGTGCCGGGACGCAAACGCTCCCCATCCCACGCCCGAATTTCCCCCCGCACCGATGGGTCTATCTGGCGGAAGACGGCCATGGCCACCTCTACCCCGCACAAGACACCCTCTTTCTTCGCAAAGATTATGCCCTTGCCCTGCAGGTCAGGGGGAATAAGGCAATCGGTGGTGGGGTCGCCCAGGCACAAGTCCTCCTGCACGGCGCGGCGGATAAGGTCTTGCACTTCAGGGAGACCAAGAAGCCACACGGCGCACCCCCTTACCGATGGAGGACCTGGTGCTTCTGCCATTCAGGAACAGGGTCGGGGAAGTCGGTGCGGTAGTGGGCGCCCCGGGACTCGGTGCGACGCAGGGCCGCCTCGGCCATCAGCCGTCCAACCACCACCATATTGGCCAGTTCCTGGCTGAAACGCTCCGTCGCTTCAGGCACCGTGCGTTCCCAGGTGGCCAGCACTCGGCAGGCGTAAAGAAGCCCCTCCCCGTCTCGCACCAGGCCTACCTTCTGCCACATTAGGTCTTGCAAGTTGAGTAGTGTCGGCCTAGGAACATCGGCGCAGGGCACCTCCCGAGGCTCAAGGCGATACACCGCTTCGGGGCGGTGGTGGGGAGGCTCCCCTTTCCCTTCACCCAGGGTGCGCCGAACCACACGGTGTGAGAACACCACTGTTTCCAGCAAGGAGTTGCTGGCCAGGCGGTTGGCCCCGTGCACGCCCACACAAGCACACTCCCCACAGGCGTAGAGGTTTGGGATACTGGTCTGCCCCCATAGGTCGGTCTTCACCCCACCCATCATATAGTGAGCCGCGGGCGCTACCGGGATGGGCTGTTTCGTAATGTCCAGGCCATACTGGAGGCATGTGCGGTAGATGGTGGGGAAACGGGAGGTGACGCGTTGGGCGGGCAGGTGTGTTATGTCAAGCAACACATAGGGGGAGCCTGCCTTCTGCATCTCCGCCAGGATAGCCCTTGCCACCACATCCCGGGGAGCCAGATCGCTCAAGGGGTGGTAGTCTTGCATAAAGGGGCGCCCATCGGGGGCGCAGAGCCTACCCCCCTCCCCACGCACCGCCTCGGAGATAAGGAAGGGGGGAGCACCCGGCAGGCGCAAAGCCGTGGGATGGAACTGGAAGAACTCCATATCCATCACCTGGGCGCCAGCGCGGAAGGCCAAGGCCACCCCATCGCCAGTGGCCACCTCGGGGTTGGTGGTGTAGCGGAAGAGGCGTCCTGCTCCACCCGTTGCCAGGACGATGTGCTTGCCCCGGTATTCGTGGCGCACCCCGGTGCGTGAGTCCATCACCTCCACACCCACTGCATTACCACTATCTTCATCTACCAGGATGCGCGTAACCATGCTTTGCTCTAGGATATGCACCTGATGGCCCCGCACCGAGCCCACCAGGGTCATCTCCATATAAGCACCCGTGGCGTCGCCCCCAGCGTGAAGGACGCGGGCGCGGGTGTGGGCACCCTCTCTGGCCAAAGCGATCTCCCCGTGGAGGGTATCAAAAGCCACTCCAAGTCGAATCAGGTCCGCAATGCGCTGGGGGCCTTCTGTAACCAGGACCCGCACCGCCTCCGGGTCGCATAACCCTGCCCCGGCCCGAAGGGTGTCCTCCATATGCACCTCTGGGGAGTCGTCTGGCCCAACGGCGGCGGCGATGCCTCCCTGCGCCCAGCGGCTGTTGTTGTCCTCCAGGTTGCCCTTGGTTATCAGGAGCACCGTGCCGTGCTCCCGTGCGTGGATAGTGGTGAACAGCCCAGCGATACCGCTTCCGACCACGATGTAGTCGAAGGTATAAGGCACTAGAGCACCCTTTCGGCCGCTGCTGACGGCTAACCTACGGATGAACGCCCACTTGGCCAGTTACACGGTTCATATAGTTGAAATAAGCTGTAACCAGCGCTATATGCAACACATCGCTATCTGTGAAGCCCACACCCCCCAGGGTGTCCACATCGCCCTGCCCTGCCCCCCAAGGGCGGGTAGTCAGTTTGGCGGCTAAGTCCAGCATAGCACGGTGGCGCTGGGATAGTTCCAGGGTGGTATAGTCGGCCTTTAGCCCCTCTACCAGGCGGTCATCGTTGGTGGGCCTGCGGAGAACCTCCCGTGGCGCGCCTTTCACCACTCGCATCAGTTGATGGTGGACACCACCACAGACACCATCTCTCGCTCTGGTCGTGTCAGGCTAGAGCCTTGCCCAAACATAATGGCCCGGTTCAGGCTGGCTACGGCGCCCATAGCCTCCTGTAGCAGGCCCAAAATCTTCATAGCCATGCTTACCCTGCACGTCTGTGGGTCTTTGATGCGCTCGCCGACCTCTTTGGTGAGCCCTTGCGCTTCCCCCACGTCCACTATGCGCATATAAGGCATCGGCCCCTCCTTATCCTGTGCTCTCATTTGGATGCGGAAGCGCTACTTTAGGGTGCGGGCTACACCACCTGAAGCATCTTGTCCAGAGCCACTTTGGCCCAGTGGGCGATATGTGGTGGGACGAGGATTTCGTTGACCACTTCCCCTTGAAGAAGGGCATCCGTTACCCACAGCAAGTAGGCGGGATGAATGCGATACATGGTGGAGCAGGGGCAGATGATGGGGTCGAGGCAGAAGACCGTCTTGTCGGGGTTCTCTTTGGCGATACGGGTAACCAGGTTGATTTCCGTGCCCACACCCCACACAGTGCCCGGCGGCGCCGAGGAGATGGTTTTCACAATGTATTCTGTGGAGCCTACATAGTCCGCTATCTGCACCACCTCCATAACGCACTCAGGATGCACAATAATTTTGATATCAGGATACTTGGCGCGGGCCTGACGGATTTGCTCCACGGTGAAGCGGGTGTGAACCGAGCAATGCCCTTTCCACAGGATGAGTTTTGCACTGCGCAGTTGGTCTGGTGTTAGCCCCCCCAAGGGCTTAAAGGGGTTCCATAGCACCATATCCTGAAGGGATAGGCCAAACTTCAGGCCGACATTGCGCCCCAGGTGCTGGTCGGGGACGAAGAGCATGCGGGGGGCCTGGGCATAGGCCCATTTGAAGACCGGCAGAGCGTTGGAGGATGTGCACACGATACCCCCGTGCTCCCCACACAGGGCCTTAATGGCGGCGGTGGAGTTCATGTAGGTAACAGGGAGCACCTGCCCCGGCCCCAGAACCTCCTGGAGTTGCTGCCAGCAGTCGTAGACATCCTCGGTGGGGGCCATATCGGCCATACTGCACCCGGCCATCATGTTAGGGAGGATGACTCTCTGACGGGGCTGGCAAAGGATACGCGCCGTCTCAGCCATAAAGTGCACGCCGCAGAAGATGATGAACTCGGCCTCCTCCTGCTGAGCGGCCAGTTGGGAGAGTTTGAAGGAGTCGCCCCGAAAATCAGCAAACTGAATGATGTCGGGGCGCTGGTAGTGGTGGCCCAGGATAACCACCCGCTTGCCCAAAAGGCGGCGGTTCTCTCGGATGCGCTCTACCAGTTCGTCGGCCGTCATACCCACATATTGGGGTGGGAGGCGTTGCCAGCGCACACCCGCCTTCAACTCCTCCTTCAGAGGGAGGGTCTTCAACTCCCCTGTTTGGCAGAAAGCCGATTGCTCCAGTTCAGTCAGGGGGACCCTGGGAGCCTTGACCCTTACCTCAACAGTCATTGCCTACCCCCTTCACCGTCCAGCACCCAGAGGCTCCCCCTGGAGCGCCCAGGGGCTGGTCTTAGTAATCCGCACATCTACCAGTTTCCCCATATAGTCTTGTTCACCATCGGAGAAGAAGACCAACTTGTCTGTCCCTGTCCGCCCTCGCCACTTCCCCCGCTCCCGCCCGTCCACCAGCACCTCCACCGTTTTCCCCAGGTAGTGGGCGTTGATTTCAGCGGCGATACGCCCCTGGAGGTGCTCCACCTCTTGCACACGGCGGCGTTTCTCCTCCGCTGGCACATCGTCCTCCATCTTGCGGCTGGCGATGGTGCCTGGGCGCGTGGAGTAGGGGGCTATATGCACCTTGTCAAAGCGCACCTCGCGAAGCAGGTCCAAAGTGCGCTGGAACTGGGCCTCCGTCTCCCCGCAGAAGCCTACGATGACATCAGTGGAGAGGGCCACATGGGGTATAACGGAGCGGATGCGTTCAATGAGGCGCAGGTAGTCATCACGAGTATAGCCCCGGTGCATACGCCTAAGCACCTCGTCATCCCCCGCCTGGACAGGTATGTTGATGTGCTTGCATACCTTGTCCAGACGGGCCACTGCCTGGATAATCCGCTCGCTCATGTCGGCGGGATGGGAGGTGAGGAAGCGAATGCGCTCCACGCCTGGGATAGCGTGCACAGCGTCCAGCAAGTCAGCCAGGTCGGGCCTTCCTGGCAGGTCGTGGCCGTAGCGGTCTACAATCTGCCCAAGGAGCACAACCTCCCGCACGCCCCGCTGGGCCAGCAGGCGCACCTCCTGCACCACCTCCTCCAGGGGGCGGCTTACCTCACGCCCGCGCCGATAGGGGATGATGCAGAAGGTGCACATACGGTCGCACCCGTGGATAACAGGGATGTAGGCACTTATGCCAGGGCGCTGGGGGATGAAGGACGAGAGGCACCCCTCCCAGTTGATACCCAGACGCTGGCTGACAAGGTCCAGGATAGGCTTATACTCCTGGGGGCGGGCGAAGACATCCACATAGGGGAACCGTTGGCGCAAGCCGTCATGCCTCTGGCCTACCATACAGCCCATCAGGACGATGATGCGGTGAGGGTAGCGCTCCTTGAGGGGCTTTACCAGGCCTAGGGTGCCCACCACCTTCTCCTCGGCGCTCTGGCGCACCACGCACGAGTTGAGGACAAGCACATCTGCCTGGCGAAAGTCTGGCGCTTCCTCCAGCCCCAGTTGGAGCAGGGCGCTAGCCAGGCGCTCCGAATCGGATTTGTTCATCTGGCAACCAATGGTCCAGATGGCAAAGGTGCGGGGAAGCCCTGCGGGCCTCCCGTCGCGAGTTTCAGGTGTGGAGGTATCTCCCACCCAGTGCGTGGTGCCGTTCTGCATAACTGCCTACTGAGGCTGAGGGGTGGTGGCGGAGGGAACGGGATTCGAACCCGTGAGGGGCCTTTTGGGCCCCCAAGCGCTTAGCAGGCGCCCGCACTAGACCACTATGCGATCCCTCCACTACAGCCAGCATAGCAGGGACCGAGCACCCTGGCAATCCCGATTTCGTAGGCAATTTCGTATCTGGGATGGTGCGGTCTTTCACAATGGCCCCCTCCACCTTCACTGCAGGGTGCACGGCCGCGCTTACCGGTGGATGTAAGGGGGTTACGCCACTTGACGAGCCCCCAGCCCTTGCCCTATGCTAACTGTAGCGAGCGGAAGTAGTTCAGGGGTAGAACGCCTCCTTGCCAAGGAGGAGGTCGGGGGTTCAAAGCCCCTCTTCCGCTCCATTTTTTCTTTTTTCCCTTGAAACGGGGGCTATGGAGGCGTGCCCGGGGCTTCCCGGCTAGGCTGATGGGGTTGAGGGGCGGAAGCCGTTGCGCTTGATACGCTCTACAGCCTCCACCACGCGATAAAGTTCCCGGTCATCGGGGTCAACCTGGCGATAAGGTTTTACCCATACCCCTGAATACTTCTGCACCAGGAACTCGTCATCGTCCACCACCATATCTGGCCGAATAGGGCAGTCAGAGTCCTTATCCAGGCAGTCGGTAACCCAGGGGGCAAGGCCAAATGTGTGCACTACCCGTTCGGCGTGGGAACGGCCCGTCGCTGTCCACACATAGATATCGCACCCCTGGCCCTTCAGGAGGCGGAACACCTCTTCCGCCCCCGGGCGCAAGGCCCACCGGCTTCCATCGGCGAAGAGAAGGGTAAGGTCTACATCAAAGAAGACCTTCATACCCTATATCCCCCCTGTGTCCGAAAGTTATGTGCAGTTTGGCACACCGCTGTAGACAAACTTACCCCCACACGCTATCATAACACAAGGGGCGGGTGCTTTGGAAAGCGAAGGTAGTGCGTCCGAGGGGCCTGTGTTCCGCCCAGGAGACCAGGTGCTCCTGGTTGATAGGAAGGGCCGTCGTTACCTTTTCGTCCTGCGCCCTGGGCACGCTTTCCACACCCATCTGGGTGTCCTGCCCCACGATGACATCTTAGCCCAGGCCCCTGGCACCCGTATCTCCGCGGAGGGGCACCGCTTCCTGGCCTTGCGCCCCACCCTGGCCGACTTCATCCAAGAATTGCCTAGGGTTACCCAAGTTATCTACCCCAAAGACCTGGGTGCTATTCTGATCTATGGCGACATCTTCCCTGGGGCGCGTGTGCTGGAAGCGGGCATGGGGTCAGGGGCGCTCACCCTGGCCCTGCTGCGGGCCGTTGGGCCTTCGGGACGGGTCTACTCCTACGAGGTGCGGCGAGAATACATCCCCAAGGCTTTGCAAAACATCCACGCTATCTTCCCAGAGCCTGAAAACCTGGTTGTCCGCGAGGCGGATGTTTACCAGGGCATCCTGGAAAGGGACCTGGACCGCATAGTCCTGGATGTGCCGGAGCCATGGCGGGCCATCTCCCACGCCGCCTCGGCACTGGTGCCAGGGGGCATTTTGCTCTGTTGGCTACCCACGGTGCTACAGGTGCACCGCCTGGTTATGGCCCTGGATGCTCACCCAGAGTTTGACCTGGTGGAGTCCTTTGAGATGCTTCAGCGCCCGTGGCACTTCTCCCCTATGAGCGCACGCCCCGCCCACCGTATGGTAGCCCACACCGGCTTTATCACCACCGCCCGCCGGTGCGCGCCCGGTAAGCCCCCACGCCCCCAGAAGGCCCCCAGTGAACAGGAGGGAGAGGAACATGAACCGCAGTGAAGCCCTGGCCATTGTCAACGAGTTTGTGAAGACCGACAGCCTACGCAAGCACCTGCTTTCGGTAGAGGCGGCTATGCGTGCCTATGCCCGCAAGTATGGAGAGGACGAGGAGACCTGGGGTGTGGCGGGCTTACTCCACGACTTTGACTGGGAGATTTGCCCTACCCCAGATCAGCACCCAGCCTACGGCGCCAATATCCTGCGCCAGCGAGGGGTGCCAGAGCAGATCGTGCGGGCTGTCCTCACCCACGGCGACCACACTGGAATACCCAGGGAGAGCCGCATGGAGAAGGCCCTCTTCGCTGTGGATGAACTGTGCGGTTTCCTCATCGCCGTGGCTCTGGTGCGCCCTACCAGAAGCCTGGCGGATATAACCCCCCAGTCCGTCCGACGAAAGATGAAGGACAAGGCCTTTGCCCGCAATGTGCGACGAGAGGACATCCTTAAAGGTGCAGAGGAATTGGGTGTAGACCTAGATGAGCATATCACCTTCGTTGCCCAGGCTCTTCAGCCTGTGGCCACCAGCCTGGGGCTAAACCCGTGAGCGGAAGGAGGGCAAGATGTTCCGTTGCGCAACATTAGAGGACTTACCTCGCCTCGTGGCCCTGGAAAGGGAGGGTTTCCCTCCCGAGGAGGCCTTCTCCGAAGGGCGACTGCGCTACCTGCTGACCCGCGCCCAGGGCAAGGTGGTGGTAGCCGAGGAGAACGGCGATATATTGGGCTTTATCGCGCTCCTCTGGCGCTATCGCTCCAAGATAGGGCGGATTTACGATATCGTGGTCTCCCCAAAGGCGCGGGGGCGGGGAATCGGCACTGCCCTAGTTCAGGAGGCTGAGCGCATCGCCCGCAAGCGGGGGCTTGCCTCTATCGCCCTAGAGGTCAAGGCCAGTAACCGGGACGCCCGTTGCCTGTATGAGCACTGCGGGTATATCCCAGTCCTTGACCTGCCCAACTACTACGGGGAGGGGGTGCACGCTGTCCGCTATCGCAAGACCCTGGACACTAGCGCGGCCACAGCCAAGGCCGGCTAGCACACCCTTTACACCTCTACAAAACGGGCGTTCATAACATCTACCAGGCCCCGGTCGGTCAGTTTTAACTCCGGAATAACGGGAAGGGCCAGGAAAGAGAGAACAGAGAAGGGGGATGCCACCCGGCATCCCAGGGATGAGGCCAGATGTTCCAACTCTTCCACCCTTTGCGCCACTGTTTCTAGAGGCTCTGGGGAGAGGAGGCCAGCAATAGGGAGGGCGAGGGAACCCAACACTTTCCCCCCTGCAGCCACCACAAGCCCCCCGTGCATGCGCTCCACTTCCTTTACGGCCTCAAAGATGTCCTGGTCTTCCACGCCCACCACCACGATGTTATGAGAGTCGTGGGCAACGGAGGTAGCAAGGGCGCCTCTATGGAGGCCAAACCCTTTCACTAGCCCCAGCCCGATGTTCCCAGTGGCCTTGTGGCGCTCCACCACTGCCAGTTTCAGTATGTCTCGCTGGGTGTCAGCCACGATGGTGCCATTGCGTCGCAAGGGGCGTTCTTCTACCCAACGGGTGATAATCTGGCCTGGGACTATCTCTATAACTGGAACAGCGTCCCGCCCGCCCCAGCGCAGGGCCAGGTGGGAGGCGGTAAAAGGCCTAATGTGCACCGTATCCCACATCCATGGGGCTTTAGGCGTGCGGGCCGAAAAGAGCGCCTGGCCCCCCTCAGCTACCAGGCGTCCCCGGTAAAAGACCCTTTCAACACGGAAAGCCCGTAGGTCGTCCAGCACGAGGAGGTTAGCCCAATAGCCGGGAGCAATGCCTCCTAACCCCTCCAAACGGAAGTAGGTGGCTGGCACCAGGGAAGCCATCGTAACAGCCATCACCGGGTCCACGCCTAAGGCGATGGCCTTGCGCACCACCGCATCCACATCCCCGTCTTTGTAGATATCTTTGGCGTTGCGGTCGTCCACCACCAGCATGCACCGGCGGTAGGTATGTGCGTTCACCAGAGGGAGAAGTTCCTCCAGGTTCTTCTCGGTAGAGCCTTCCCGAATCATAAGATACATCCCACGGCGCAGTTTCTCTTCCCCCTCTTCCCGGCGGGTGGTCTCGTGGTCGGAACCAATAAGAGGGGCTAGGTAAGCATTCAAGGCCTTGCCGGTTACCCTAGGAGCGTGGCCATCCCTTACCCGCCCCTGGGCGGCGTAGATCTTAGCCAACACCTGGGGGTCTCCCTGAATAACCCCTGGAAAGTTCATTATCTCCCCCAGGCCCAACACTCCCTTCCAGCGCAGCGCCTGGCGCACCTCGGCAGGCCCCAGGGTAGCCCCCGAGGTCTCCATAGTGGTGGCTGGCACACACGAGGGGGCCATAAAGAACATGTCCAGAGGCACACGCCCGGCACACCTTATAACCCAGCGCATCCCTCGCAGCCCGCACACATTGGCCACTTCGTGCAAGTCTGTAACGCAAGCCAGGGTGCCCCGAGGCACCACCGCCCGCGCATACTGGCTCACCGAGAGATAAGTGCTCTCCAGGTGGTAGTGCCCATCAATGAGGCCAGGGGCAAGCCATCGCCCTTGCAAATCCAGGACCTCGTGTGCATTGCGGTAGTCTCCAATGCCGGCAATGCGCCCCTGGGCGATGGCTACATCGCCTGTCTCTATCTCTGCGGTGAAGGCATTGATAATGCGGGCATTGCGTAGGAGCAGGTCAGCCGGGGCATCGCCCCGTGCCACTGCGATGAGGCGGTTCAGGTCCATGCTCTCCCCCCTCCAGGGCATAAATGCCGGGGAGCCAGCGGTAGGCCTCCCCCTTGTCCAGACCATAGCCCACTACAAAGCGGTCGGGTAAGGTAAAGCCCAGGTAGTCTATAGGGACTGGCACCTTGCGGCGGGAGGGCTTGTCCAAGAGCACACAGGTGCGCAGGGAGAGTGGGGAGAACCTCCTAAGGTAGGCCAACACAGCGCTGGTGGTGTAGCCCGTATCCACGATATCTTCCACCACCAGGACATGGCGCCCCTTTGGAGGGATGCGCACCCCCGATTGCACCCGTGCAGGAGCAGAGGGGTTGGTGGCAGAGCCGTAGGTGGCCACCCGCACAAAGTCTATCTCTAAAGGCATATCCAGGGCCCGCACCAGGTCGGCCAGGAAGATAAAGGCCCCCTTCAACACACCTACCAGGAGAGGGCAAAGGCCCTGGTAGTCCCCTTTCACCGCCTGTGCCAGGCGCTGAACGCCCTGGGCAACCTCCTTTGAGGAGATGAGTAGCACTAAGCGCTCTCCACCAGGCAGGATGTAACTATCCGTTGCACGGCCTCCCCGGATCTAGTAATAAGAGGGGCACCCCCATTATAGCGAGAGTGCCCCTTATGCGGCTACTGGGACAGCGGCCGACACTGCCCCCGAGGGTGAATGGTCTAGCGCTTGCTGTATTGGGGGGCGCGGCGTGCCCGCTTGAGGCCATACTTCTTGCGCTCTTTCACCCTGGGGTCGCGGGTCAGCAACCCGTGCTGACGGAGAGGGGCCTTGAGGGCGGGGTCGGCCACCACCAGGGCTCGGGCAACGCCATGGCGCAAGGCGTCGGCCCAGGCCGAAATCCCACCCCCGTGCACCTTGGCCACCACAGCAAACTTGCCCAAGGTCCCGGTTACCCGGAAGGGCTCCAAAACAGTAGCCTGCCAGGTCTCCAGGGGAAATACCACTTCAAAGGGCTTATCGTTGACGGTAAAGTTGTTACCCCCAGGATAGAGGCGCACCTGGGCAACAGCAGTCTTTCGCTTGCCCACAGCGTAGAAGTAGCGCGGGGCCTCGGCCTGTGCCCCGGGTGTAGAGGCAACGGCTGGCGTGGTCACGAGGCTTTCACCTCCTCTTGTGGCTGTTCAGGTTCGGCGGGGAAACCCGCTATTTGCGCCTGGTGAGGATGCTCCGGCCCAGGGTAAACCTTCAGGCGCGAGAGCATCTTCCTGCCCAGGCTAGATTTGGGGAGCATCCTCTGCACTGCCAGTTTGATGACCCGTTCAGGATTTCTCTGAAGCATCTGTTCCAGGGTGAACTCGCGTAAGCCACCAGGGTAGCCGCTGTGGAAGTAGTAAATCTTCTGGCGCATCTTCTTCCCCGTTACATTGACCTTGCTGGCGTTGACTACCACCACAAAGTCGCCAGTAGCCATATGCCGGGTGTAGATGGCCTTGTCCTTGCCTTGCAAGACGCGGGCGATGCGGGTCGCCAACCTTCCCAGCACCTGCCCTTCAGCGTTTATAAGGTGCCAGCGGGGCCGGATCTCCCGGGGGCTGGGCACATAGGTTCTCAGCGTCCTTACTCTCGTCACGGTGCCTCCTGCACTGGAAGGAAGTTAGGGTAGTCTACCCGGGTCAGGAAGAGGCCACAAGGGGAGAGCGCCGGGCCAGCCGTGCTGGTTTTGGGCGACTCCAGCAAGGCCTTCACTCCATCTTTGTCAAGTTTGCCTTTCCCTACCTCCAACAGGGTGCCCACCATGCGCCGCACCTGGCCAGGCAGGAAGGCTTTACCCTCTACAGTGAACACCACCAGGTGCTCCTTGCATTCCACCCCAACCCGGGAGACGGTGCGCAGTGTGGAGCGCCGCCCGGGCGCCCCCGAGAAGGAGGCGAAGTCCCTGGTGCCCACCATCAGGGATGCAGTGTCTTGCATAGAGTGTATATCCAGGGGGGTGGGGCAATGGAAGGCGAAGCGCCTCCACAAGGGGGAGGGTTCCCGCCGGTTCCAAACCAGGTAGCGATACTGGCGGCGCGTGGCGTGTCGGCGAGGGTCAAAGTTAGGAGGCGCCTCATATGCCCCTACCACCCGAATATCCGGCGGCAGGTAAGCGTTGAGGGCGCTGCGTAGCACCTCCGGTGGGTAGCGCCGAGGAGCGGTAAAGGCTGCCACCTGGTATAGGGCGTGGGCACCGGCGTCGGTGCGGCTGGCCCCTTGGATGCTCACCCGTGCCTCCATAAGCCTACTCAGCGCCCTTATAAGTTCCCCCTGCACCGTGCGCCCACGGGGTTGGACTTGCCACCCCGAGAAGTCGGTGCCGTCGTATTCCAGCACCAGGGCGATGCGGCACAGGCCAGGGGATGTGTCTGCAGCCATAGGGCACGGGATACCCCCTACACCAGTTCCAAAATGGCTATATGCGCCGCATCCCCCGGGCGGTAGCCCACCTTGACGATGCGGGTGAAGCCACTGGTTCGGTCCCGGTAGCGGCGAGGGAGTTGGTCAAAGACCTTTTGAACCACATCACGGTCGGGGATAGTGGCCAGAGCAAGGCGACGGTAGTGGAGGGCTTTGGCCCTGTTCTGGGGCGTATCACCCGCCTCGATGGCCCGCTGGGCAGCCAGTGCCCAGGCAATAACACGGTCGGCCATCTTGCTGGCCACCCTGGCCTTAGGCAAGGTGGTCTGGATACGCTCGTGTAGGAAGAGGGAACGCACCAGGTTTCGCACCATCGCTCGGCGCTGCTCTGTGGGGCGTCCCAGTTTCTCGGTAACCACCTGGTGGGG
This sequence comes from Dehalococcoidia bacterium, assembly GCA_046294495.1. Classification (GTDB taxonomy): domain Bacteria; phylum Chloroflexota; class Dehalococcoidia; order Lucifugimonadales; family HRBIN23; genus HRBIN23. The sequence goes on from JBKBKV010000004.1 coordinate 34,938, forward strand.
CATGGTAGTCTTCTCCTGCTAGGGCGTTGGCTCGTTTGGGGCCTCGGGCTGAGCCTGGGGAGGCTCGCTTTCAGGTTTATAGGGCTTTTCCTGCAGGGAAGGGGCTATAGCCCCCTCCCGGCGCAGATGAGCAGGTATGGGAATACCTTTATTGGTCAACTGGGCGATGACCTCTTCATAGGAACGGTCGCCGAAGTTGCGAATTTGCATCAACTGCTCCCAAGTGTGTTCCAGCAGTTCCCCCACCCTGCTAATGCCACCCCTGCGCAAGCAGTTAAGGGTGCGGGTAGAGAGTTCCAGGCGCTCCACTGGCATATGGTAGATCTCGGGGGGCACCTGAACAAGGGGTGCGGCGGTTACCCCCGGCCTCTGGGCGACCTGGGGGGCAAGGGTAAAGATGCCGAAGAGGTCCATAAGTTTCTGGGCCGCCTGCTTCACCGCCTCTACAGGGGTGATGGTGCCGTCGGTCCATACTTCAAGCACTAGGCGCTCGTAGGTAAGGCGCTGGCCTACGCGGGACTGCTCTACCTGGTAGTTGGCCTTGTAGACGGGGGAGAAGATGGCATCCACCGCCAGGGTGCCTGGGGCTAGCCCGTCGCTGCTGCGCTGAGCAGGAAGGTATCCCACCCCTTGTTCCACATTGAACTCTACCTCCAGGCTCCCCTCAGAGGACTCTATGGTGGCCAGGTAGTGCTCAGGGTTTACTATCTCCAGGTCGGCAGGTGTCTGGATATCCCCAGCACACACCTGCCCTGGCCCGCGCAGGGAGAGGTACATCTTGCCACCCCGTTCAGTGAGGCCGCGCAAACGGACGCCCTTTACATTCTGGAGGAAAGTTAGGACATCCTCACGGATGTAAGGAATGGCGGTGAACTCGTGGGGCACATTGGCAATGCGCACCCAGGTTACGGCGAGGCCGGGCAGGTCCCTTAGAAGCACGCGGCGGAGAGGGTTTCCCAAAGTGGGACCATATCCTTCTCCTAGAGGCTCTAGAATAAACTTCCCGTAGGTTTCCGATGCTTCGGCCACCTGAAGGATAGGCCGCTGCTTTTCAGCCCCCTCTTGCTGGCTGAAGATGCTCACTGGCTCCACTGTAACCACCCCTCCTGAGGTATCTGTAGTTGCCCTGTTCCTTAATCTCTTGCGGGCTGCGTGGTGTCTAAAGATGCAGATGCAGACTAGCGGGAATAAAACTCCACAATGAGGCGCGTATCAATCTGCACATCCAGGTCGGCGGGTTGGGGAAGGGAGAGGACCTTTCCCGTCATCTGTTCCCGCTCCAGTGCCAGCCAGGCAGGCACCTCCCGCTTTGGGCCGCTCTGTGCCAGCGTCTGGGCCATTGGGAGGTTCCGGCTGGAATCTTTCCAGGTAACTGTATCCCCTACTTTTACAGGATAAGAGGGGATGTCTACCTTCTTCCCGTTGACCATGATGTGGCCGTGCCGCACCAACTGGCGGGCCTGACGCCGAGAATCGGCGAAACCCAGGCGGAAGACTACATTGTCCAGACGGCGCTCCAACAGGCGCAGGAGAGCCTGGCCGGTCTCCCCTGTCTGGCGGCGGGCCGCATCCACATAGTGGCGGAACTGACGCTCCAGAAGGCCGTATATGTATTTCGCCTTCTGCTTCTCCCGCAGGCGCAGGCCGTAGTCGGAGACCTTTCTGCGCCGTGCGATGTGCATCCCCGGGCTACGCCGCCGTCGCTCAATAGGGCATTTGGGGGTATAGCACCTATCCCCCTTCAGGAACAACTTGTCGCCTAGCTGCCGGCACAACCGGCAGGCCGGTCCTGTGTAACGGCCCATACTGCCTTCCTCATCCTAACCTTTATACACGGCGCCGCTTGGGTGGGCGGCACCCGTTGTGGGGGATTGGGGTAACATCCCGAATGGCGGTAACGGTAAGGCCAACGGCTTGCAGGGAGCGGATCGCTGCCTCGCGCCCGGGGCCGGGGCCTTTCACCCACACCTCCACCTGGCGCAGGCCGTGTTCCATACCTTTGCGAGCGGCGTCCTCAGCGGCGCGCTGGGCGGCGTAAGCGGTCCCCTTGCGAGAGCCCTCGAACCCAGCCGTCCCAGCGCTCCCCCACGCCAGCACATTACCTTGCAGGTCTGTAAGGGTAACGATGGTGTTGTTGAAGGTAGCGTGGATGTAGGCGCGTCCTACGGAGACAACTTTGCGCTCTCGGCGACGCCCCTTTCCTTGCGGCATATATGCAAAACCTCCCTTGAGATACCCAGGCTCTTACTTCTTGGCGACGGCGCGGCGGCGGCCAGCCACGGTCTTTCTGGGCCCCTTGCGGGTGCGGGCGTTGGTGCGTGTGCGTTGCCCGCGCACCGGGAGGCCCCGCTGGTGGCGTAGCCCCTGGTAGCACCGAATCTCCATCTTGCGGCGGATATTCATCTGCACCTCCCGCCGCAGGTTGCCCTCCACTTTGTAGTGCTTATCAATCGTGTCCCGGATTCGCGCTAACTGCTCTTCGGTGAGTTCCCGCACCTTGGGGTTACCCGTAATCCCTGCTTGCTGGACGATACGGGCCGCCAGGGTAGGCCCAATGCCATAAAGAGCGCGCAGAGCGATGGTAACCCGCTTGTTGTCGGGGATATTTACCCCTGCTACCAGAGCCATACACCCTCCTTTGGCCTACCCCTGGCGCTGTTTATGTTTGGGGTTGGTGCAGATGATCCGCACAACACCCTTGCGCCGAACGACCTTACACTTCTCGCAGCGCCGCTTCACCGATGGCTGGACTTCCATATCGGCCTGTCCTCGCTCCTACTTGAAACGGTAGGTAATGCGTCCTCTGGTGAGGTCGTAGGGGGACAACTCCACCAACACCCGGTCGCCTGGCAGGATGCGGATGAAGTTCACCCGAATCTTGCCGGATGCGTGGGCCAGAATGGTGTGTCCATTGGCCAGTTTTACCCGGAATGTAACATTGGGGAGCGCCTCTTCTACGACACCCTCCACTTCTATCGTCTCTTTCTTTGCCATATCCACTCCCATTCTAACGCCCATTGAGGCGTGTTACCACCTCTTGCCCCTCTTCAGTAATGACAACGGTATCTTCAAAATGGGCCGACAAAGCCCCATCGGCGGTTACCACCGTCCACCCATCCTCCAGCACCCGCGTCCAATAGGTGCCCATGTTCACCATCGGCTCAATCGCGATGGCCATGCCAGGGAGCAGGCGAGGGCCTTCCCCGGGTTGGCCGTAGTTGGGGACAGGGGGGTCTTCGTGAAGATGCCGCCCGATGCCGTGCCCCACATACTCCCGCACCACCGTATACCCCCGGCCCTCTACATAGCGCTGGATAGCAGCGCCAATATCACCGATGTGTGCGCCGGGGCGGGCGTGGCGAATACCCGTCTCCAGGGCAGCGCGCGTAACCTCTATAAGGGCCTGGACCCGGGCCGGCACCTTGCCTACAGCAAAGGTGCGGGCGGCGTCGGCATAGAAGCCGTCCACAATGGCCCCAGCGTCAATCTTCACTAGGTCGCCTTCTCGGATAACCCGCTCCCCAGGTATGCCATGCACAATCTCCTCGTTTAGAGAGACGCACACCACCCCAGGAAAGCCTCGGTAGCCTAGGAACGCGGGGCGAGCACCTGCCTCCCGAATCAGTTGGGAGGCTAGAGCATCCAGGTCCCGGGTGCGCATTCCCGGCTCTAGGGCCTTACCCAGGCGTTCTAGCAGCCAAGCCACCACCTGCCCGGCGCGACGCATAGCCTCCCGCTCCTCCGGCGTCTTGATGGCAATGCCGAAGGCCTGGGCATCTCCCACACGGGCAGAACGGGCCTGAAGACGCGTGTTCCGTTGCGTTCGCATAATGTGAACCCAAAACTCTATTATATCAACGATGGGCCAGGGTTTCCACTCACCCGCGCAGGGCCCTCCTCGGCTCCGCTGGAGGGCTTCAGGTGGCGCACTAGCCACTCCTTTAGCAGGGGGAGTAGGGTGTCAGAGGCCTCCCGCAGGCTGTGGCCGGCGCCGGGCAGGATGACCAACTCCTTAGGCTCGCGCGCCCATCCGTAGACCATGCGAGAGCATGCAGGAGGCAGGTGGGTGTCGGCCTCCCCGTGCACCAGGAGGAGGGGGCGGGGGGCCACACGCCCCGCTCCGTGAGCGCCGTAGGTCTGTGTAGACAGGGCCACCACGCAGGCCACGATGTCGCTGAAGGGGGCGGCAGTGATGACCACTGCTCCCCCAAAGGAGTGGCCCACCAGACCAACCTGTTTCATACCCATGCCTTTCAGGAAGGACAGCCCAGCCAGGGCATCCAGAACGCACTCGTGCAGAACCCCAGGGCAACGGTAGTCTAGGCGGAGGGAGGCGATGGCGTGCTCTTGGGCCAACTCCTGGGCCAGGACACGGTAGCAACCATTGGCTGGGCCATCTACCCCACCCCGCACCCCCCAAACCCACAAGACGCCCTCCTGTGCCCCGGGCACGGGGTGGTAAATCCCCTTGAGGTCGCCTCGTGTAGAATGGAGGACCACTCCCCGGCCACCCTGCCCTGGGGGTGGTGGCACAAAAGCAAAGTCCACCACCTGAATAGTATACACATCCTCTTCGTATGGTTGCGGCACAGCCACCCACTCCTACGAGGGCACGATATGCTGCGGCCTGCGTGTCCATAGCAAACCGGCGATGCTCACCAGGGAGGTGCCTTGGGCATCGGCAGGGCACTGGGCGTAGTCCACCAGATGCCCTTCCACCTCCGAACCCATGAGGCGCAGGGCTAGGTAGATGCAGGAGAGCCCGCATACCTTGCGCCGGTCCTGCTCGGCCTGGAGGGTTCGGAAAAAGCCATCGGCATTGCCCTGGCCTACCGTCGCCAAGAGGCCCAGGTCTGCCTCCTTAAGGCGTGCCTTGCCTACCAGGTCATAGGGCATAGCATCGCCAAAGGCAGGGCCCACGTGGGCCAGGTCGCCGGCGGCCACCACCAGCCACCTTCTGCCCCGGAGACCCTCGCGCAAAGTTTTTATGAAGTGTTCCAAGCGTATATCCTGGGCAGGGTTGAGGCCGTCGGTCATCCAGTGGGCAAAATGGCCACAAAGCACAGGAAGCAAAGAGACCTGCTTTCCGCCCAGCGCATAGTGGAGCCATACCAGAGCCAGTTCAATAGAATGCTCGGTGGCGTGGTGCAGTTCTTCCGCGAAGGCGGCCTCGGGGCCAATAGCCTTGGCCAGAGCATCTACCAATAAGCGGTCGGTGGGTAGGCTCCCCCACGGAGTGGCATAGTGCTGGCGGGTCAGGGTAATGCTTCCTGGCCCGCCCTGGTGGTCTGTCCCCAGGATAACCACCACATCTACATCCTGAAGGGAAGGGGCAGCCAAGCCCCAGGTCTTGGCATAAACCGGCCACCCCCGCTGATAGTCAATATGTGGGGAGAGGACACCCGCCAAAGGAGCCGCCGGAGGTTGAAGAGGGCCATGCTCGCGGGCGGCTTCCCACGCCTGTTGGCAAAAACGGGCTAAGGTTTGAGGGTCAGGGGGATAAACTATCCCCGCCAGAGCAGGAGAGCGGTAAGGTGCCTGGCGGAAGCGCTCCAGGGCGTGGCGCTGGGCCTCCCGGAAACTAGGGCTGTCCAGAAGGAGCGCCCGCTCCAGATGAGCGATGAACCCCTGCACCTGGGCCAGGGACATGTTTATGCCTGTGCGCAAGACAAAGGCGCTATGAATGGTGGGAATGTCTCGGCTCCCATCCATAAGAGCAAGCAGCGGGGCCATTTCCCTAGGGACCAGCAGGTCGGTAGGAGCAAGGGACAAGGGGTCGTGCAGGAGAAGATAGGGGCGTCCGTCTTGCCCCTGCACCCAGCGCACATCCAGGGGGCGCAGTTTCGGGTTTCCTTGCGGGCCGGTGGTGCCCCCGGAACGCAGAAGCATGGCGTGCTCCTGAGGGAAGGTCTCCTCTCATTTTAACAGATAGGGGAAGGTGGCTTGGGAAGGCTGGCTTGCCAGCAGGGACGAAAAGCGCTACTATCGTGCACTGGGCACTACCCTATTGGGAGGTCTAGATGGAACAAGTTACCGCGCCACCGCGCACCGGTGTGCGGGCCGGACGCATCTTCCTGCTGGTGGGCCTTACCCTAGGCCACGCCATTATCCACTGGTATCAACAGTCCTTCGTCATCCTCCTTCCGGAGATGAAGCAGAGCCTGGGGCTAGACCCTGTGCAAACAGGAGCGCTCTCCAGCGTGCGGGCCATCTCTGGTGGGGCGGCCAATGTGCCAGCCGGCTTCATCTCGGACCTCTTCCGCCGGCAGGGGGCAATTATTCTGGCAGTGAGTATGGCCTGGATAGGGCTGGCCTACCTGTTAGTGGGGATTGCCCCTACCTATGCACTGCTGGTGCCGGCTGTAGCCCTGGTAGGGATGGGAGGTGCAATCTGGCACCCACCGGCCATCGCCGTTCTTTCGCGGCGGTGGGCCGACCGTAGGGGCTTCGCTGTGGGCCTCCACGGTGTGGGGGGGAGCATCGGCGATACCCTGGCTCCATTAGCAGTAGGGGTGCTTCTCCTAACCCTCTTCTGGCGCACCTTACTACACTTCTATGCCATACCAGCGGTGCTCCTGGCGTTGGGTGTGTGGTGGTTCCTGCGCACCGGCTACCAGGAAGGGGGAGAAAAGCCCTCCCTTCGCGGGTATTTCGGCGCCGCGGGAAAGGTGTTGACCAACAAAGTTATTCTGGTGCTCCTGGTTGTGGCGGGGGTTAGGGCTATGGGCCAGGCGGCCCTCCTTACCTTCCTCCCTATCTACCTGCGGGAAGACCTTGACTACTCATCGGCCTTCGCCGGCCTGATGCTTAGCATCCTGACCTTTATGGGCATCGGCTCACAGCCTGCCCTTGGGTGGATTTCGGACCGCCTGGGACGGAAAGCGGTGCTGGTGCCCGGCCTGGCATTGCTGGCCCTCTTCGCCCTGCTTCTGGCGTGGGCGCGTCCCGGCTGGGAACTGGTCGCGGTTATTGTGGGACTAGGGCTGTTCTTCTACGCCCTGCAGGCTACTATTGTGGCAGCTGCAATGGACGCCACCGCTCGGGGGGCTGAAGCCACATCCGTAAGCCTTATCTTCGGAGGCACTTTTATCTTCTCTTCTGCGTCGCCCGTTATCGCCGGGGCGGCTGCCAAGGCGTGGGGGCTTACCAGCGTTTTCTACTACGCCGCCGCCCTCTATGCCCTCTCTATGTTGCTGGTGCTATCTACGCCCCTGCGTCGGGCGCAGCCCTAGAGAGCATCCGCCCCTTCCAATAACTTCCTGAGGGGGGAAAACGGCGTCTCCCTTTATGACGATAGGGCGGCCCGCAGACGCTCAGCGACGATGCGGTCTTCACCCTCCCGAAGGGTGTGCACGGCGACAAACAAATGGTTCCCATCAGCCCGCACACGGATGCTGGGGTTGCCCTGTCGGAGGGCCTGCTGGACAGCGCCAGCGGTGTGGCCCAGAGCCTTCTCGTCCAGGCTAATCTGAAGCCGGAGCCACGGCCCCTGACGCTCCCACAGGCGCTGAACAGTGATATGGGGTAGCCCCTCCAGTGCCTTGGCAATGGTCTGGATACGCCTCTCCTGAAGGGCGAAGCGCTCCTCGTGGTCCATACTAAACCACTCTTCCAATGCCACCACCGTGGCTATGACCTCCTGGCGGTCCACTTTGTAGCCCCTGCCAATGGAGCGATTGTCGTGGCTCTCATAGGCGATGAAGTTGTTGAGGGTGGCCGCCTCTACCAACTGCTTGCGCCCGCAGAGGACCCCTGAAGAGTGTGCAGAGCCGAAATACTTGGCCCCGAAGCACACCAGGTCAGCCCCGCTCTGGGGGAGCCACCGCATGCGCTCTAGGGGATACACTTCGGCAGCCGCATCCACCAGAAGAGCCACACCCCGGTGGCGGGCGATGGCAGCGACCTCCGGTATAGAAAGGATGCCCTCATTGCCTTCGGCACGGGCCAAGTAAAGGATGCCCGCCGTTTGAGGGCCGATAGCCCCCTCCAGTTGGGCGGCTGTAGTTCCTCGCTCGTCCCCTACCTCTACCAGCCTCCCACCAGCCACCGTAACACAGCGGTCGTAATGGTAGCGCATGCGCTTCTGGATCAGGAACTCGTTCTTCATCCCGGTGGTGTCGGGAAGGCGGGCGATACGGTCGGCGTCCTTGCCGGTCATAATGGCAGCGGCCCCCAGCACCAGGGCTGCATAGCAACCGGAGGTAACCAAGGCGGCCTCTGCCCCAAGGACGCTTGCTATAGCCCTGCCCGACTTGAGTAGCAGTTCCTCCATGTCCACATAGGCCTCGTTAGCCTCCTCCATGGCCTTCAGCACCCGAGGCCCTAGAATAGAGCCGCCTAGCAGGGTCATACTTCCTGCGGCGTTGATAACCGGGCGAATGCCAAGGGCCTCATACACACTTAGAGCCTGCCGAGCCCCCATGTGTCCCCCTATTCCTTGTTGAGAAGATTATAAACGCACTGCATAGGGGGATCAAGGTTACGAAGACGGTAAGGGCAGCGGAGCCTGCTCTCTAGCCTAGGCAAACGATGTCCTGCTGGACGGCGCTAGTAATCTCTGGGCCTTTGGCACCAAAGAAGACATCCACCTCCGAGCGCACGCCGAAGTCGGGCAAGTAGATCCCCGGCTCCACCGTAAAGCCAATGCCGGGCACAATACGGCGGGTGTCTTTTGTCTCCCATGAGTCCAGGTTTACCGCATCCCCGTGCACCGTGTGCCCCAGGCTGTGGCCCAGGCGGTGGGTAAACCACCTCCCATAGCCCGCCTGGGCAATGACCCGACGAGCAACCCTGTCCACCTGCCACCCCATTAGGAGTTGCCCCCTCTGCCACGCCTGTTGGAGGGCAGCTATAGCGGCATCCCTGGCCAAGCAGACGACGCGGAAAACCTCCTGGTAGCGTGGCGGTGGTTGGGCGCCGGCATAGGCTACCCAAGTAATATCGGCGTAGACGGTGTCCTCGCCCTTCAGGCGTGCCCACAAGTCTATCAGAACCCAGTCGCCCCGGCGGATAGGGGCTGAAGCGGTGGGGGAGGGTTCATAGTGGGGATCGCTGGAGTGGGTATTGACAGCAACAATAGGCCCATCGGGGCTTTCCAGGCCCAAGTCGGCAAAGCGCTGACGGATGAAACGAGCGCACTCCCACTCCGTCAGCGCCCCCGACAGGGCTCGTCTCAGGAAAGCGAAGGCCTCCTGCACAATTTGGGAAAGCAGTCGCGCCGCCTCCCGGTGGGTATACTCCTGGGTGGGTGTCCACAGGAGAGCGGTCTCCTGAAATAAGTCGCCGGAGGGCACCACCTCTGGGCCGAACGCCCGCACCAACTCCACAGTGCCCGCGTCCACCCGCCCTACTCGAGGCAAGGCCCCCTGAGGGCTATATTCCATGGCCACCCTCCCCATTCCTTTCAGCCACCTATGTAAATGTCGCACCATATCCGCACGGCTGGCGAACACCCTTACAGGCAGACCTAGTCCACGGAACTTGCCGGCGTCCACGGCGTGCACCAGGAGCCGTGGGCGCCCCCTTGCTGGAACAAAGAGCCAGCATGGGCGTGTAACCATGCCAACTCTACCTACAACCGCCCAGAACACAGGATTTGTGCCCAGATAGTCGTAAAGAAGCCAGGCATCTACCCGGTGCCTGCGGAGCCACCCCTGTGCCTTGCGTAGGACACTCATCCACAATGCCTCCTTTTTAGCCCTCCCGCCCGCCAGATTATCCAAAGCCCTGCCAGTGCACAAGACCTGATGGGATTATGAATGGCGTGGGTGTGCCATTGTTCCCAATGGCCAGGGGGGAATATAATTTGACCAGGGGTGAAGCCACACCCCAGCCAGTATGGGGGACTGTTTACTGCACTTTTGCACCCGTAGTAAACCACCATCTTGGTGGCCAGGGGATTGGCGAGCCAGCGTAGGCAGTTGGGCCCGGGCCTTGGGGGTAAGCCTGTGCACACCGGAGCGGAGCATCGTCAGGAGGCGTGGGAACACTTCCGGAGAGGCTATGCGCTCCAGATGCAGGGGCGCTTAGAGGAGGCGGTGCGCGCCTACCAGCGCTCCCTTGATATATGCCCCACTCCAGAGGCATACACTTTCCTGGGATGGGCTCTCTCCTACCTGGGGCGCCTTGAAGAGGCTATCCAGTATTGTCAGAAGGCCATTGAACTAGACCCCGACTACGGCAACCCTTATAACGACATTGGAGCGTATCTCATTGAACTGGGGCGTCTGGACGAGGCCATCTCCTGGCTCCAGCGGGCCTTGCGCGCCCGTCGCTACGACCACTACTGCTTTCCGTGGATGAACCTTGGGCGTATCTGGGAGCGCAAAGGGCAGTGGCATCGGGCAATAAAGTGCTACAAGATGGCCCTGGAGTGCGACCCCTGCTATAAGCCCGCCGCCAGGGCATTGGCCCGATTGCGTGGCCTGCTGAACTAATACCCTCTCCGTGGCGCACCTGCCTGGCCCACAGCCCTGCAACGGATTAGACAAGACTAGCGAGGGTTGGTAGGCTGTGTAAAGGAGGTTCACCTATGAGCATAGGGGTGGAATCGCTGGATGCCGCTGTGTCTGTGGCCGAACAGGTGGCAACCCAAGCGCGCCGCCTACGCGGGTGCGTTCACTGTGATATACGCCTTAGTGCGGCGGAGATACGCACCTGCATCGCCGAAAACGGTGTAGAGAAGGCTAGCAACGCCGATTGCCATCTTGGGTTGGGGGTGCGTGTGGTGGCCCAGGACGGGGGCGCGGCCCCAGGGTTCTACGGCCGGGTTATAGGTAGCGCCGACTTGGGCAACATCTACTCTGTGATTAAGGAAGCGGTGCGCCACGCCTACGCCCGTGCCCGTGCTAACGCTCAACAAAAACGCCCCGGGTGGCTGCCGCCTTTGGGACCTTGGGCAGGAGCCTATCCTCCCTTCCTCTGGCACCCGTGCCTGTGGTGCGCACCCGCATATCCCCTGTCTTCCGTATTGACCCCTGTTCGGTGCCCCTGGAGGAGGTGGTGCGCCTCGTTACCCGCGCCTCCCGGACCGCTGGTGCGGTCAGCCCGCAGGTAGCCTTTAACACCGTCATCGGTGCCACCTCCCTGGTGCGGGAGTTCTTTGCCAGTTCAGAAGGGTCCTCCATTGACCGCACATACGCCCTCAGCGAGGGCCTGGTGTTCGTGGCCTCCAGTGGAGCGACAGGGCCTCTGGATCTTTACGACTTCACTGGCCACCAGCGAGGGTGGGAGGTGCTCACCGATGGATACCACAACGCCTACATCCACCTGGAGCCACTGGAGGAGTTCGCCCGACGGGTGGCCGCCACCGCTGTGGAGGTCTCCAGCGCTCCACCCCTGCGCCCTGCAGAGGGGGAAGTTGTAGTGGTAACAGACCCCCACTTCAACGCCCTGGTGTGCCACGAGGTGGTGGGGCATCCCTCGGAACTGGATAGGGCGCTAAAGATGGAAACGGCCTACGCCGGCCGTTCCTGGCTTTTCAAAGACCCCCAGGAGAACATGCTGGGCAAGCAGGTGGCCTCCCCCCTGGTCAGCGTGGTGTCGGACCCCACGATGGAGGGGTTTGGCTCTTACCCCTACGACCACGAAGGCACCCCAGCGCGGCGGGTGTGGAACATCCGCAATGGCATCTACACCGAGTTCCTCTCCAGCCGGCAGACAGCCCCTTTCCTGGGCCTGGAGAGCAACGGCCACTATATGGCTGTCAGTGCTTTCGTGGTGCCCCTCATCCGCATGTCCAACACCGCCTTCTTGGGAGGCGACAAAGACCCGCAAGACATCATCCGAGAGGTGGAGCAAGGCTGGTATGTGGTGGGGCATCGCATTCCTTCGGTGGCCGAGAGCCGGGAGAACTTCCGCATTTCTGCCGTCAAGGTCTATGAAATCCGCCATGGGCAGGTGGGGCAACTCTATCGTGACGGGGCGGTGATGGCGGACAGCCGCGACTTCTTCATGCGCATTGACGCCGTTGGCAACGATTTCCGCCTCTTCCCCATCCCCAACTGCGGCAAGGGACAGCCCATGCAACCCAAACGCATGAGCAACGGCGGCCCCACGCTGCGCAGTGTGGCACGCCTGACGGGAACAGGGAGATGAACTGTGGGGCCTTTTTGCCGCATCGCCATCGGCGACCCGGAGGGTTCTCGCTTTGAGGAAATAGAAGCCCTGGTAGATACAGGGGCCTCTTACACCCTTGTCCCACCCAGACATCTACGGCGCTTGGGGGCAGGCTCTGAACTGTCATTAGGAGGAGATAGATGATTCCCATTGCACACCTAAAGCGCGCCGTGCAGGAGGGGTTGGCCTACCTGCACGCCCAGCCCGATGTGCAGGAGGCGGAGGTGTTTGCCGCCTCGAATGGTTCCCTCTTCGCACGCCTCAACTACACCTCCCACATCCCCTGCAACGGAGTGGAGGAACCCAAGTCCCAGGAGTCGTATGGGGTTGCGGTGCGTGTCCTCTTCCGGGGCGAGGACATACCCCGTTTTGGCCTTGGCTCCGAGCCGAGCAATCTTTCTCTGGAGGGGATAAAGCGAGCACTGGAAAAGGCGCGTCGCGGGGCAGTGCGCGACCCAGACCGCGCCTCCCTGCCACGCCCCACTGGGGAGAAGCGACGCCTGCGCCGTTACCACGACCCATTGCTTATGCGCCTGCGCGACCGGGACTTGGTGCAGGTGGGTTGGATGGCTGTGGAGGGCGCCCTGGGGGTCTTCCAGTCGGCAGAAGACCTGTTGACCCTGGTGGAGCGACCCGATGCCCTCCCCTCCCTGGGCCTCATCCTGGGAGGGGATGTAACCGTTTTGCAGGAGCGCATCGCGGTAGGCTCTACCCATATTCCTGTGGAAACTGACCAGTCCACCCTTGTGATGTCCTTCCTCACGGCGATGGTGGAGGCCCGCACGGGCAAAGGCTCCTCCTGGATGGTAGGGACCCGCCTGGGGGACTTCTCCCCAGAGCCAGGGGAGGAGTGCGCCCGCAACGCCATTCGGGCTATGGACGGCGTGCGCGTGCCCGATGGGGAATATGCATGTGTCCTCGGCCCACAGGCGGTTACAGACCTACTGAACCATATCATCGTTCCCAGCCTTACCCTGGGGGCCTTTTACGCCGGGGCGTCGGCCTTCCAGGGGAAACTCTCCAAGTCCATTGCCTCCCCCTTGCTAGACATGTGGGACGATGGGGCTGCCCCTGGTCTAGCAGGGAGCAAAGGCATTACCTGTGAAGGGCTTCCCACAGGGCGCACTGACCTGGTGCGCGAGGGGCGCCTGGTGGGGCTATTGACCGACTACTACAGGAGCCAGCAAATCCTTCGCGACCCCAACGGCCGTGCCAAATTGGGCGTAGACCCCGCAGAGGTGCGCACCCTCCTGGTGCCCCGCAACGGCTTCCGCTTCGCGTTTGGTGGGGGCAGACATCCAGAAGCACCAGTAGGCATCTTCGGCACCAATATCGTCGTATCTACTAGCCAGCCCTGCACTCACCAGGAACTCCTGCAGAGGGTGGGCAATGGCCTCTACATTGGGCGCATCTGGTATACCTACCCCATCAACGGCCTGGCCGCTGGCGACTTTACATGCACAGTGGTAGGGGATTCATACCTCATCAGGGATGGCCGGCGAGACAAGCCCATTAAGCCCAACACTATCCGCATCAACGACACCATCCATCGGGTCCTACAAGGCATCGTAGGGGTTGGGGGCACGCCTCGGGGCACACTGGTGTGGGCCGCCGACAGCATTATGTATACCCCAGAGGTGGCTGTGCAGAGGCTCCAAGTGCGGGAGATCGCCGGGTTTATGGAGACGGTCTATCCCAGCCGCGGCTAAAGGGCAGGGTGACGCAAGTGCCACGGAGTGGCCTGCTGGTAGGCGTGCGCCACCTTGAGCACCAGGGCCTCCTCCCACCAGCGTCCCATAACCTGCAGGCCGATGGGCAGACCGTTGCGGGAGAACCCGCAGGGCACCGATACAGCCGGCTGGCCGGTGAGGTTGCAAGGGCGTGTAAGGCTCCCTACGGTGTCCACAATGCGCACCTCGCGCCCGCGCAGGAACACGTGCTCCTGCTCCAGGCGCGGGGCCGGATAGGGGCAAGTGGGACCCACCAGCACATCCACCCTCTGCAATACTTCCTGCATCTGCTGAATCAGAAGGCGGCGGGCCTGCTGAGCCTTCAGATACTGGACGGCTGTGGTCAGCATCCCCTGGGTGAGGCGCTCTTTGCACTCGGGGCCGTAGTCTTGCATACGGGAGGGGAACCACTGGGTGTGGACGGCGGCCGCCTCGGTCCAGGAGATGATGGCGCCGGCGTGGGATGCGTCTCTCAGATAGGGGAGAGACACCTCCTCCACAGAGCACCCCAACTCCGCCAGCACCTCCACAGCCCTCCGCACCGCCGAGAGCACCTCCTCATCGGCATCTTCAAAGAATAGTTCCCTGGGCACGCCTACGCGGACACCCTTCAATTTGCCATCCAGCGCCCGCAGGTAGTTAGGCACCCGCACAGTGGCTGTAGCAGGGTCTTTGGGGTCGTGGCCGGCGATAGCCTGCAGAACCACAGCGGCGTCCTCAACAGTGCGTGTCAGAGGACCGGTGTGGTCTAAAGACCAGGACAGCACAACCACTCCATATTTGGAGACGCGCCCGAAGGTGGGCTTTACGCCCACCGCCCCGCACAAGGCCGAGGGAATACGGATAGACCCTCCGGTGTCGGAGCCCATGCCCACATAAGCCAGGCCCGCCACCACGCCCGCCCCTGACCCCGCGGATGACCCTCCGGGCAGATGCTCCAAATTCCACGGGTTGTGGGCTGGGCCGAAGTGAACATTCTTGCCGTGACCGCCCATGGCAAACTCGGTGGTATGGGTCTTGCCCACCAGCACAGCCCCCGCCTCTTGGAAGCGCTGGGCTACAGTGCAGTCCTCCTGAGGCACAAAGTCCGATAGTATGCGGGAGCCAGCCGTTGTGCGCACCCCCTTTGTCCAGTAGAGGTCTTTGAGGGCGATGGGGATGCCGTGGAGCATCCCCCGGTATTCCCCTCGGGCGATGGCACTCTCGGCCTGGCGGGCCTGCTGGAGGGCATCTTCCTCCAGCACGGTGATGAAGGCGTTGAGACGGGGGTTGAGGCGGCGGATACGCTCTAGATGCGCCTGGACAACCTCAACAGGGGATGCAGCCTTGCGCCGAATCAGGCGTGCGACCTGGGGAATGGTGAGCCAGCAAAGGTCTTGGTCAATCCGGGACATAGCGCCTCCTTCTTGCCCGTTCACCCCCTATAGGGTCTAGGGCCGTTCCCGAGGGGGAACTGGGAGCGGAGCGATAAAGGCGGGCTCCACATCGTGCAAGGGAATGGTCTCCAGACGGCTCAGACGCTCCCGAAGGGATTTCCAGAGGGGCACCAATCCTTGTAAGCCTTCGGGATGCAAGTCCAGGCCCACCCACCGGGCTATGGCTTCCAAGGTCGCCAGATCGGGCATCTCGGTCATAGTTTCCTCCTGGGTGCCGATGCCTACTTTGCCCTAAGGCAAGGCGGCTGTCAAGGTGCTACAGCGGGGGGCCTTTGGCCAGCAGGGCACAGATGGCTGCACTATGGACAATATCTTCTGCCTTGCACCCTCGGGAGAGGTCGTTCATAGGCTTGTTGAGGCCCAGCAAGATGGGGCCGATGGCCTCGGCGCCAGCGAGGCGCTCGGTGGCCTTGTAGCAGATGTTCCCCGCGTCAAGGTTGGGGAAGACCATCACATTGGCACGTCCAGCCACGGGTGAGCCTGGCGCCTTGCGTTGGGCCACATGTTCCACGAAGGCAGCGTCAAACTGCAACTCTCCATCGGCCTCCAGGTCTGGGGCCAGAACACGAAGGATTTCTACTGCACGGCGCACCTTGCGCACCGACTCGTGCTCGGCGCTACCCTTGGTGCTGAAAGAGAGGAAGGCGATGCGGGGCTCCTCCCCCGTAAAGCCACGGTGGAAGCGGGCGGCGGTCAAGGCTATTTGCGCCAGTTGATGGGAGTTGGGGTCTGGGATAACGCCACAATCGGCATAGGTAAGGGGGCGTCCGTTGGGTAGCACCATAAGGAAAGCCCCTACAACGATACGCGCCTGCCGGGACACCCCCAGGACACGCAAAGCCGCCCGGATCACTTTGGGGCTTTCCAGCGTGGCCCCAGCCACACACCCATCAGCCTCTCCCAGGCGCACCATCAGCGCACCCAGCCACAAAGGGTCTGTAGCCAGGTTAGCGGCCTCTCCAGAGGAGAGGCCCCATACCTTCCCTACCTCCCCAAGGACATCCCCATACGCCCCTGGGGGGTTATGAGGCTGGAGCACTTGCACTGCGGGGGGAAGTGGGATGCCCTCCCTACGGGCCGTCTCTTCTATCTGCTCCCGACGACCTAACAGGATGGGGCGTGCGATGCCTTCCTTGGCTAGGCGGGCGGCCGCCTGGATGGTGCGGATGTCCCCTCCTTCGGGGAAAACAATGGTGGCCTGGACTGCTTTGGCCTGTGCCCGCAAGCGTTGCAGGATAGGGGCGTCCATCCTTCTCGGACTCCCAACAAGGCTACTGGGAGTATGTGCGGGCCGGTTGGTGGGTAGCAGGAGGCGGCGCCTCCTGGCGGCTCCATGCCAGGCCCGTAATGACGATGAAGGTGCGGGTGGATTCCACCCCCGGTATGCTGTGGATCTGCTCCATCACCAGGGTGTCTAGTTCCTGCTGGTTGGCCACACGCGCCTTGGCGATGATATCTTGTTCACCGTAGACGGTGCTGGCTTCCACGATACCAGGGAACTCTTTTAGACGCTCTAGCACCCGCTCCACATCCTTGCCCGGCACACGCATCAGGATATACGCCTGCATGTCTCCCCCCCTTGGTTGTGGGCTTTGCCAACAGGACAGTATGCGCCACACTGTGGGCGCTCCACTGATGCCAGCCCTGGTGAGGAGGGGGCCTACGGTATAGTGGATATCCCCCTCCTCGGGAGTGTCGGTCTTCACGATAAAGTCCAGGGTGCTGGCGTAGACGGCCGCCGCCTCCTGAACCTCCGGGCATGTCTTGAGCAGGTTCAGGGTATCCCGCCACCGAGGTGGAGGCACCTGAAAGGTCAGATAGGCCAGCGTCCTGGGGCGTCGGGCCACGATGTCGTAGGCCGCCTGCACAGTGTAGCCCCGCTGGTAGTAGCGCCACACCTCCCTAATGACCCGCAGGTCGCCGGGGCTATAGTCCCTACGGGAGATGCGGTGTTTGCGCACTTTGGCAGGATGGATATAACCCTGGGATTCCAGGTAGTAGACGAAGCGTTTCTGCAAACCGGGGACCTGTGCTATGACCTCTTTCAGTTCCACAGCGTTATCCAGCACTCCGAGCCTGGACCTTCAGGGCTAGGGTATCGGCCAGGTCCCTTCGCTGTCAAGTTAGTGGGGTTGGCGTCGGGGTAGGCCTCGCGATTGCACTCCACCTGCCAAGGCCTCTAAAAGAAAGATGGTCGGGGCGAGTGGATTTGAACCACCGACCCCCAGCACCCCATGCTGGTGCCCTACCGGGCTGGGCTACGCCCCGACTGCTCCTTTACTATACCAAACGCCTGGCCCTTCTGCAAGTCAACGGCCTCTCAGGGCCTTATCTGCGTGGGGCCCCCCAGAGTTACGACCCTTGCCCAACCCCTTTCCCACCTGGAGGAGGCGCGCTGCTCGCTCTGCCGCATCGGCCAGAAGTTCCTCGCCCCGGCGCATCGCCTCCTCCAAGGCCATTGGGCCTGGCACGATAGGGACAAGGGCGTCAACTCCTACTTCATAGGCCTCCTGGTAGCCCCGGCCCAGCCCGCCGACGAAGGCGATAACAGGGATACCATGTGCTTTTGCCCGCTGGGCAACGGCGGCGGGCGCTTTATGGAAGGCAATTTGGAAGTCCATCTGCCCCTCCCCTACCAGCACCAGGTCTGCACCCTCCAGGTGCTCTTCCAGATGCACCGCCTCCAGGACGATATCTGCTCCCCACGCCAGGCGTGCGTCCAGGAACGCTACTAACCCCGCCCCCATACCTCCGGCGGCGCCGGCGCCGGGGAGGTGCTCCACCTCTTTGCCGAGGTCACGACGCACCACCTGGGCTAGGCGCGCCAGAGCGCCGTCCAAGAGGGCAACCATCTTGGGGGTGGCCCCCTTCTGGGGCCCATACACGGCGGCAGCACCCTGCGGCCCACACAGTGGATTAGTAACATCCACCGCCACTGTGATGAGGCTCTGGGCAACGCCCGGGTGGCGCCCGGAGGTGTCAATGCGCTCCAGGCGCAGGAGAGCCTCCCCACCCCAGGGCAAGTTACGCCCCTCCTGGTCCAGCAGGCGAATGCCCAGGGCCTGGGCCATCCCGGCGCCCCCGTCGTTGGTGGCGCTTCCGCCGATGCCTACGATAAAGCGCCTGTAACCTTTGTCCAGGGCGATGCGGAAGAGTTCTCCCACGCCGTAGGTGGTGGTCCTACTGGGGTCGCGCCTCTCTGGAGGCACCAGAGCCAGGCCGCACGCCTGGGCACCCTCAATTACCGCCGTCTCCCCGTCCCCCAGCACACCCCAGCGTGCTTCCACCTGCTCCCCCAGGGGGCCAGTTACCTTTGCCACTTCGTAGTGTCCACTGGTGGCCTCTACCAGAGCCTCCAGGGTCCCATCACCCCCGTCGGCCACGGGCAGCAGGAAGCACTGGTCCTGGGGGAATATACGCCGCCACCCCCGTTCCAATGCGGCCGCCGCCGCTGGGGCACGAACGCTCCCCTTGAAAGCCTGTGGAGCAATAACGATGCGCATAGCCTGGTCCTTATGGTAGCATCCACTCTTGCTCACCCGACCTAACGGATAGGGGGTTGCGCCGCCAGCATCCTCACGGTTACACTGGGGTCAGCCCCTAGAGGAGGATAGCATGGCAACAGGCAGTGTGGTGCGTTACGAGGTGCGTGGGCCGGGGGCTTGGGTTATCTGGAACCGTCCCGACAAGCGCAACGCCTTCAATCTGGAACTGGTGCAGGAGGGCGCTGCCGCCCTGCGCCGCGCTGAGGAGGAGCCGGGGATAAGTGCCATTGTCCTGGCCGGGGAGGGGCCTGTCTTCTCAGCAGGGCTGGACTTCCGCATGGCTTTGGAGATTGACGCCACAGGCTACCGCCGCTACCGGGACGCTCTGGCCACCTTCCAAGAGGCGATACGATGGAACTCCAAGCCCGTTATCGCCCGTGTGCACGGGGATGCCTACGGCGCGGGGGTTATGACCCTGGCCGTGTGCGATGTTGTCATCGCCGTGCGCACGGCACGCTTTGGCATCCGGGAGGTGCGTGCCGGGCTGCAGGCCGGAGGCGCCTTCTTCTTTGACATAGGGCGACTGCGCAGTCTAGACCTGGCCCTAACAGGGCGCGTCTTCACCGCCGAGGAGGGTGAGCGTTGGGGAATGGTTACCCGCGCTGTAGACCCGGAAGAGTTGGACATTGTAGTCCAGGAGTATGTGGACACCTTCGCTGCCCTGCCACCCCTATCTTTGGCTTACACCAAGCGCTCTCTGAACACCCTGCTGGACATGGCGGGCTACGGTGCTCACCGCCGCCTCACGGGGGAGTTTAGCGCCATCCTGCACTCAACAGAGGATCGCCGGGAGGCCCAGCGGGCCTTCCTGGAGAAACGCAAACCGCTCTTCAAAGGGAGGTAAAAGTGCATGCCCCGATGTCTCCAAGGGAGCGTGTCCTGGCGGCCCTGGCCGGCCAGCCTGTTGACCGTCCGCCCATCAGCATGTGGCGCCACTTCTTCCTGGAGGAGGAAGACCCCTCCCGCATGGCCCAGGCTATGCTGGCCTTCCAGAAAGCCTACCACTGGGACTTTGTGAAGGTGAATCCCCGCGCCAACTACCATGTGGAGGATTGGGGAGTGCGCCTGCGTTACAAGGGCGACCCCTACAGCCAACCCGAGGTGGTGGAGTGGCCCATCAAGCGCCCACAGGACTGGCTTACTCTGAAGCCACTGGATGTCCAGAAAGGGGTGCTTGGCCAGCACCTGGAGGCACTGCGAGCGGTAGTCAATGGAGTGGGCAACCAGGTGCCCGTGCTGATGACCGTTTTTACACCCCTATCCATTGCAGGGCGCCTGGCCAACAGCGACGATGTGACGGCCGCCCACCTGCGCCTGCACCCCGAGCAAGTGGCCTACGCCCTGGAAGTCATCACCGACACATTCATACGCTTCGCCACGGCGTGCCTGGAGGCCGGGGCCAGTGGCCTCTTCTTAGCAACAACTGGGTGGGCTACAGCCCTGCGCCTGTCACGCGACGAATATGCGCGCTGGGGGCGTCCCTACGACCTGAAACTCCTGCGTGCCCTTCCCCCTGCTCCTTTCCACCTACTACATGTTTGCCGGGACTATAACTACCTGGCCGATTTCCGGGACTACCCTGTGCACGCTGTGAACTGGGATGCCCACGGAGCAGGGAACCTTACCCTTGCCCAAGGGAAAGCCCTGCTGGGTAAGTGTGTAGTGGGTGGTGTGGCTCACCGTGGGCTTCTGGTCAACGGCACCCCCCAGCAGTTAGCACAGGCCTTCCACGCCCTCCGCCAGGAGATGGGAGCAACCGGCTGGATGCTGGGCCCGGGGTGCACCTTCCCTCCCCACACCCCCGAGGCCAACCTCCGCGCCTTGCGTGAGGCAATGGGGTAAAAAGGAGGTATTATGCCCTTTGTGCGCTACGAGGAGTATGGAGAACACATCCGCATTATCACCCTGAACCGCCCTGAGCGCTTGAACGCCTGGGGTAGCGAGTTGGCCCAGGAGACCGAAGAGGCCTTTTGGCGCTTTGCCAATGACCCCAAAGCCCGGGTGGCCATTCTGCGAGGGGAGGGGAAGGCCTTCTGCGCCGGGGCGGATGTGAAGGAGTGGGCAGAGCGAGGGGAGGCCCCGGGCTTCAGGGGGCGCTACCGCAGGGTCTTCACCAGCGAGTGGGGCACTCCCCCCTTATATAAGCCTGTGATAGGGGCCGTGCACGGCTACTGCCTGGGGGCGGGCCTGAACCTGGTGCTTATGCGGTGCGACATCCGCATCGCCGCCGAGGGGACGAAGTTCGGCCTGCCGGAGGTGGCACGAGGGGTAATGGACCTCATCACCCCTTTCGGCTACCAGAATATCCCCACCTGCTTTCTGGCGGAGATGTGCTACACCGCTGACCTTGTGGATGCCCAGCGCGCTCTTCAGTTTGGTATGCTCAACATAGTTGTTCCTTCGGAACGCCTTATGCCCACTGCTCTGGAGATAGCTCAGCGCATCGCCCAGCACTCTCCCAGGGCTGTCCAGATGACTAAGGAGAATCTGCTCCAGGTAATGGCCCCGCCCGACCGTGCCTTTATACGCGAACACCTGCTGCGGGAGCAGTCTTTCAGCGCCCCCGACGCCCAGGAGGGGATGCGCGCCTGGGTAGAGAAGCGTCCACCCCGCTGGCAGTCTACATAGGAGGTAACCAATGCCCCCCCTTGGCCTCGCCATTGGGACAACCTACCCCCTTAAGGATGCCCTCGCCTTCGCCGAAGAGGCGGACCGGCTAGGGTATCACTCCCTTTGGAGCACCGAAGGGGCGGGGAAAGACGCCGTTACGCAACTTATGGCTTACGCTCTGCACACCCAGCACCTGCTGCTGGGCACGGGCATCGTGAACATCTACAGTCGCACGCCCCTGCTTCTGGCTATGACTGCCTGCGCCCTCCAAGAGGCGTCAGGGGGGCGTTTCCTGCTTGGGCTGGGTAGCGGCCACCAGGAGCCTATTAGCCAGGGGCACGGCGTCCCTTTTGGAAAACCTTTGGCCCGCATGGCTGACTACCTGGTCATCTTGAGGGGCCTGCTGAAGGGGGAGGTTGTCACCCACCAAGGGGAGGTGGTGGCGGTGCGGGGTGCCCGCCTTCCGGTGCCTCCACCCACTCCACCCCGCATTTTTGTGGCTGCCCTAAGCGCCGGTATGTCCAACCTGGCCGGCCGCCTGGCAGATGGGGCTCTTTTCTACCTGATGCCCCCCGACTATGTTCGGGAGATGGTGGACACCATGCGCCTGGCCGCCCGTGAGAGTGGACGCCTGGAGGGGGAGGTCATTGCGGCGTGTTATCTGATGGCTGGGGAAGGTGACAGGGCCGGGGAGGAGGTGCTCCGCCGTTCAGTGGCGCGCTACGCCACCCTCCCCTTCTACGCCCGCATGCTTCGGGAGTGTGGATTCGCCCCCGAGGTGGAGGCGGTTCAGAGGGAACAGGGAGACCCGCTTCGCATGGCCCAGGCCGTCAGCGACCCCATGCTGGAGGCTTTGACCATAACCACCACGCCCGGCTGGATACGGCGGGTTACCGCCTATCGCCAGGCAGGTGTAGACTGGCCCATCCTCTTTCTGATGCCCTCCGGGCCTGACCTTGGGGATTCTCTTCTGAACATGGTGAAGCGCTTCGCCGTGGACCTAAACTAGGGCTACTCCCCCTTATACACCACTTCCCCCATGCGGGACTCCTGGATGCGCAAATATTCTGCCTTGCTCAGAGCCGGGCGGAACCTGGCCTTTACCTCTTTGGCCCTGCTGGCCCCGTTGGATAGCAGGTCTATCACCGTCATAGCCATAGCCTTTGCGGGGTTGAGCACCGCCAAGTTGTAGTCGTAGATCAGGTAGTCGTTGCCGTGCCCTGTGCCCCGGGCGCCCCCGGCATAGGGGTGAAGAACGGGGAGGATGTGGCTCACATCCCCCATGTCCGTGGAGCCGCCCCGGTTGCGGTCGGGCGGGTGGACGGCCACCCCCTCTTTACCCACGAGGCGTTGAGCGTTGGACAGGAAGACCTCCTGCATAACAGGGTCGTTGAGAAGGGGCAGATAACCGGCGATGCTGGTGATGCGCACAGTCGCCCCCACGGCCAAGGCCCCGGCCTGGAAACAGCGCTGGGCCTTGCCGTTGGCGTCCTCCAGGGCTTGGTGGGTGCCGCCTCGCACCCGCCACTCCAGGCGCACCTCGGCGGGGACGGAACTCACTGCCACGCCCCCGGCCGTAACGATGCCATGGAAACGCACATGGTCTTCGTCCCGTAAGGTCTCCCGCTGGGTGTGTAAAGCCATCAGGGCGATGTTGGCGGCGTTGAGGGCGTTGACGCCTTTCCAGGGCGAGGAGCCGGCGTGTGCCGCCCTGCCCAGGAAGGTTACCAACTTGACAATATGCCCGTTGCTGGTGCCCCCTACGGCCAGTTTGGCATCCTCAGGGGCCGAGGTGGTGTGGCACATAAGCGCCATATCCACATCGTCAAACTCCCCCAGACGGATAAACTCCTGCTTGCCTCCTAGGAAGCCGATTTTCCTCTCCTGGCGCAGGCGATAGCGGAACTCGGCATCTATGAACTCCTCGGCCGGCACGGCGATAACGGCGATACGCCCGGAGAGGGCCTTCTGCACCTCGGGGTCGGTGAGGCCGATAACGGCCCCCAGGAGCATCCCCAGTTGGGCGTGGTGCCCGCAGGCGTGGGCAGCACCGGTGGCCTTGTCAGCGTGGGGATGGTCGGGGACGCGCAGGGAATCCAGTTCTCCTAGCACTGCTACGGTGGGGCCTGGCCCGGCTCCGCCCTGGATGTAGCCCTTGATACCTGTTAGGGCGATGCCTGTGCGGTGAGGGATGCCCAGGCGAGTAAGGGCCTCGGACACTTTGCGGGCTGTCTTCACCTCGGTATAGCCCGGCTCCGGCTCCTGGAGCACCCGGCGCGCCAGGTCGATGATCTCGTCCTGGTGCTGGTCAATGCGTCGCAGGGCGCGAGCCTTCAGGTCGTCCACACCCGCCATAGCCTTCCTCCTCGGTCAATAGGCTACCCGCTTCTGCCGGTTCCCACTGGGTCGACAATCTGCCCAGCCTTCCTATACAAGAGTGAGCACAAGGTAGTGACATCTTACCACGATGATGATGTCCTTCGCAATGTAACGCGGGGACCCCCCAACTTGGAGGTAGCCTTCGCCAGCCAGGCCTTATAGCCCTTGACATTGCAACATTACAGTCTTTTTGGACCCACCTTACTTCCTTCAGTTGCCCCCCAAACGCTTGCTCAGCTGAGCAGTGAAGGTGGGGGTTACGGGGGTCAGCGAGGCGTGGGACAGGTTTTCCAGTTTTGAAGGCTACGACGGGTTCCTCACTGCGATTCTCAAAGATGCAATTAGTCCCCCTTTGCCAAACAGGAGGCCCTCTGGCAAGAAGGCATTGTGAGGGCTTTTTCCCCAAGTGGAAAGGGCCTTTTGTCTATAGTTGACCACCTTCAAGCCTCGGGAACCACCCAAGCCGAGCGCGCCGCTGAAGCGCTTTTTGCACAGGTGAAACGCTACTACCCCTCGTAGGTGCGCTCCGAGAAGAGGGAGCGCATAAACTGCAGGTATTGGGCCTTGTTCATGCGGGGCTTGTGCTTGGCCTGCACCTCTTTCGCCTTCGCCGCCCCATCGGCCAGCAGGTCAATGACCGTCCAGCACATGGCTTTGGCGGCTGTGATAACAGCATTCTGGTAGTCCTGCACCAGGTAGTCGGCCCCGTGGCCGGTGCCTGTGGCCCCGCCCGCGTAGGGGTGGATAACGGGCATCAGTTGGCTTACATCCCCCATGTCAGTGGAGCCAGTGCGGTGTCCAATTTGACGATAGTTCTCCTCTCCCACCAAGGCCACAGCGTTGGGGCGATAGACATCCGCCAGTGTGGGGTCGGTGAGCAGGGGAAGGTAACCTGGCAGGGTGGTGATGCTCACCTTTCCCCCAACAGCCAGTGCCCCCGCCCTCAGACAACGGTCTACCTTTGCATTGGCATCCAGCACCGCTTCCATAGTTCGCCCACGCACGAAGGTTTCCATACGCACATCGGCAGGGACGGAACTCACCGCTACGCCGCCACGGGTAATGATGGGGTGGATGCGGATGGTGTCCTCGTCTTTGAAGGTTTCCCGGCTGGCGTGGATGGCGGAAAGGGCGATCATGGCGGCGTTGAGGGCGTTAATTCCCATGTGAGGGGCACCCCCGGCGTGAGCCGCCCTCCCGTGGAACTGGATAAACTTGGCCACGATGCCGTTGTTGGTGCCACTCATGCCCAGCCGCCCCTCTTCTGGGTTGGAGGTGGTGTGGGTCATCATCGCCATGTCCACATCGTCCAGTTCCCCCAGGCGGATGAACTCGGGCTTGCCCCCCAGGAACTCCACCCTCCCCTGTTTGCGCAGGTCGTTACGCCATTCAATCTCAATGTATTCCTCGGCAGGAACCGCTATAAGCGCCACCCGTCCTGACAGGGCTGGCAAAACGCCCGGGGCCAAAAGCCCTACCGCTACGCCCAGGAGCATGCCCAGTTGGGCGTGGTGCCCGCAGGCGTGCGCCGCGCCCGTCTGGGGGTCAGCCTTCGGATGTTGCGGGATAACAAGGGAGTCCAACTCCCCCATCACCCCCACCGTGGGGCCCGGGCCCCCCCCTGCCACCACCGCTTTCACTCCTGTGATGGCGATGCCCGTCTTGGGGGCCAGGCCCAGGGAGCGCATAAACCCCTCCACCTGGCGCGCAGTGCGGTGCTCCTTGAAGCCAGGCTCCGGGTGCTCCAGAATGTCCTGGGAAAAGGCGATGAGGCGGTCGGCTGCCTGGTCTATTGCCGCAGCGGCTAAGCGCTTTAGTTCCTCTCGCGTTGGCATAGCCCCCTCCTTCCTGTGGCGCTGACCTGCGAGCCAAGGGTGATTGTAGCAGGGGCTTCACCCCCAAACAAGGTGCTTGTGGAAACGCACTGTGGGGCTGCCTAATCTACCAGGCAATGCCAGGCAAAATAGCGCCAATAGGGCCTTTTCAGGCCTTGCGCCTTGCAACCTCTTGTGATATTCTCTCATCTAGCGAAGGGAGGTGAGAGCCGATGTGTAAATCGTGCGCGGCCCACGCGGGTAAGGCTCCCTCCCCTGAAAAGGGGAAGCCCAAGAAGTAGGCCCTCTTTTTAGGTGAGGCGTTGCCGAGTCGGCGGGGGCCAGTGGC